>JABGOT010000038.1 GCA_018648985.1 Candidatus Ruthturnera sp. | reverse complement strand
CTTGAACAATTATTAAATGGTGAAGCATAATGAAAGCAACGATTGAAGAAATTTTAGAAGACTATAAGCAAGGCAAAATGATCATCTTGATGGATGATGAAGATCGTGAGAATGAGGGTGATTTAATTATTCCAGCCTCTACTGTTACCAAAGAAGATATTAACTTCATGGCAACACATGGTCGTGGCCTAATTTGCCTGACATTAACTCAAGAGCGTTGTAAGCAGCTTAATTTACCATTAATGGTGGCGCAAAACAACGATGCCAACGGCACTAACTTTACGGTTTCTATTGAAGCTGTAGAGGGTGTGACCACGGGTATTTCAGCTGCAGATAGAGCTAAGACAGTTTTGGATGCAGTGGCAAAAGATGCAACACCTGCTGATATTGTACAACCGGGTCATATTTTCCCGCTTATGGCACAACCTGGTGGCGTACTTATTCGTGCAGGACATACCGAAGCAGGTTGTGATTTAGCACGCCTTGCAGGTTTAGAGCCAGCATCAGTAATTGTAGAAATTTTAAATGAAGATGGCACAATGGCTCGTCGCGACGATTTAGAAATATTTGCTAAAAAGCACAATATTAAGTGGGGCACGATTGAGGATTTAATCTCTTACCGTGTTGAGCATGAAAAAACCATTGAGCGTATTAATGAACGTGAATTTAAAACTGAACATGCTACTTTTAGGTTGATTTCTTTCCTTGATAGTATTCACAATGAAACTCACTTAGCATTGGTAAAAGGTGAGATTGATGACGACAGTATTACTTGTGTACGTGTACATATGGAAGATACTTTCAAAGATGTATTACAAGAAAGCTCCACTAGTTTTGGCGTAGATGCAGCACTAAAGCGTATTGCTAAAGCTGATTGCGGTGTATTTTTGTTACTTAGAAAGCAAAGCGATCAATCAATTTTACAAAATATTGATAATACACTTAACCAAACTGGCGGTGATGATATTAAAACTTATGGTGTTGGTGCGCAGATTTTGTCTGATCTTGGGGTTAAAAAAATGAAAATCTTAGGCAGTCCTAGAAAACTACATGGCCTCAAAGGTTTTGGTTTGGAAGTGGTTGAACATATTGACACTAAAAAGTAAGGGTTTTTATGGAATTTAAATTTGACCGTGATGTCAATCACGACTTCTTAGTTAATGCTAAAGTGGCTATTATTGTGGGTTATTTTTATCAAGATATTGGTGACAAATTATTAGCGGCAGCACATGAAACTCTAGCTAAATATGGTATTAACGAGAATAACGTTAATGTATTTTATGCACCGGGTGCGTTTGAGATTCCATTGCTGGCTAAGCGTTTAGCCGGGCAAAAAACAGCTGGTGAAAACCTATACGACGGTATCGTAACATTGGGCGCAGTTATTAAGGGTGAGACACCACATGATGTGTATGTTTGTAACGAATGCTCTAAAGGGGTTGCCGAGGTGTCTTATCAATATGAGATTCCAACCACATTTGGCGTGCTGACAACACTTGATATGGACCAAACCATTGGTCGTGCAGGTGGCTACAAAGGCAACAAAGGTGAGGAGGCCACCATGGCGATGATTGAAATGCTTTATTTAATGAAACAGGCTGACAGCCAAGCGTTTTAGGTTATGGCTTTTAAAACTCCAAAACAACGTTCACGTGAGCGCGTGGTCCAAGCAGTGTATCAATACCTAGTGTCAGGTGGCGAGGTGTTGCAAATTGAGCAACAATTCCTTAATCAAAAAGAAGGAAAAATTTCAAAAGCCTTTTTTTCTAATCTATTCCTTAATATTTTAAGAAATAGAACCGAGTTAGACGAACTCATTGCACCTACGATTTCTAGAGAAACCGATGAACTAGGTTCTGTTGAGCATGCGGTACTTTACTTAGGTGCGTATGAGCTGCAAAACAGCATTGAAGTGCCTTACAAAGTCGTCATCAACGAAGCACTTGAAATTGCCAAACTGTATGGCGCTGAAGGTGCTTTTAAGCTAATTAACTCATCGCTTGATCAGCTAGCTAAAGACTTACGTAGTGCAGAGGTTGACTCATAGGTTAAATACGTTGAAGCCTAACGTTGTTACAAATCCCTTAGATAAATTACCAGATATTCTTAAACGGAATATAGACAAGAACCTGTGTATCTGCAATGAGGTGTTAAAAATAGATGTTATTAACGTAATTGCCAATGGTGCCATAACCGTAGAAGAGGTTAGAAGTATTACTTATGCGACTGGTGGTAATGGTTGTTGTACCCGTCAGGTGGAGCGACTCATTGAGTGTATTCATTCTAAAGACTCAACAGAGTTAGAAAAGTAGTATTTACTTAGTCTAAATTAGGTGATAGTAGTTTTTCAGCCTGCTCTAGAGAAATACCTTTTCTGCTGGCATAGTCTTCTAACTGCTCTTGATTGATTTTTGCTACACCAAAATAACGACTTTCAGGGTGTGCAAAGTACCAACCACTAACACTAGCTGTTGGTAGCATTGCATACGAGCTGGTAAGCGTCATACCGGTATTTTTCTCTACATCGAGTAAATCCCATAGCTTTTCTTTTTCACTGTGTTCAGGGCATGATGGATAGCCTGGGGCAGGGCGAATGCCACGATATTTTTCTTCGATAAATTCATTGTTATTGAAGTCTTCATCGCTATAACCCCAAAGCTCAGTACGGAATTTATAATGCATCATCTCAGCGAAGGCTTCAGCAAAACGATCAGCCACAGCTTTAATCATAATGGAATTGTAGTCATCATGGTCAGCTTCATAAGCCGCTACTAATGGGTCGATATTAATACCTGCTGTGACTGCAAATGCACCCATATAATCTTGCACACCACTGTCTTTAGGGGCGATAAAATCACTTAGACAAAAGTTAGGGGTATTGCCTTTTTTATCCAGCTGTTGGCGAAGTTGGTTGAGTGTCATTAACACCTTGCCATTTTCATCCGTTAACTCAATATCTTCATTCACACTATTGGCGCGGAAGATGCCTACAACGGCGTTGGCTTGGAGTAATTTTTCATCAATGACTTTTTTAAATAGGGCTTTGGCATCTTTAAAAAGAGAGGTGGCCGATTCACCAACTACTTCATCAGTTAAGATGTCTGGGAATTTACCTGCTAATTCCCAAGTTCGGAAAAATGGCACCCAGTCAATAAATTCAAAAATTTCATTTAAGTCGTAATCTTTAAAGACGTGGATACCCAATTTATTAGGGGTTGTGATTTTGTCAAATTTTAGTTTAGGTTTGTTTTTTCTAGCGGCTTCAAGACTTACAAGCTTGGTCTTGCCTTTGCTGGCACGTCGTATTCGCACTTCTTCGTATTCTTCT
>JABGOT010000040.1 GCA_018648985.1 Candidatus Ruthturnera sp. | reverse complement strand
GGTCTTCGATTTTTTGAACGCGCTGAAATTAAAGATGCTTTGTGCTATTTACGCCTTATGGAGAGCTCGGCTGATAATGTCGCCTTTGAGCGTGTGGTCAACTTCCCTACTCGTGGCATTGGTAACGCTACCATTGAAAAAGTAAGAGAATTTGCGCGTGATAATCACACCACTCTCTTCCAGGCAGCTATCGAAATGTCACCTTCATTACCCACTCGCGCAGCTAATGCACTAAGTGGATTTACCCAGCTGATTGAGAAAATGTGTGACGATGCCAAACATCTAGATCTCAGTGAAAAAGTTGCTTATTTGATTAAATCTTCTGGCCTTATTGAGCATTATTCAAATGACAAAACTGATAAGGCTGGCAGTAAAAAAGAAAATCTAGAAGAGTTGATTGCCGCTGCTAAACAATACGTCCATGATGATGACAGTGACATGAATGAAGTGACAGGGTTTATCTCGCTGGCTTCATTAGATTCTAGTGGTGATACTAATGCACCTATCAATCAAAATGTACAGCTGATGACTATACACTCAGCCAAAGGTTTGGAGTTTCCCAATGTGTTTTTAACTGGTATGGAAGAAGATTTGTTCCCTTCAAGACAGTCCAAAGACGAGCCGCATTTAATGGATGAAGAAAGAAGGTTGTGTTACGTAGGCATGACCCGTGCAATGAAAAAACTCAGCCTGTCTTTTGCAATTAAGCGTTTTTTACATGGGCAGTCCTTATACGCCTACCCCTCTCGATTTTTAGATGAGATTCCAAGCGAATACATCAACTCAGTCAAACAAAAATTTGGCGCAACGATACAAAACTACAAAGAAGAAGATACCTTTAATCAAGACATACAGCCCGAATCAAATGGTCAGATTTCAGTAGGAAGAACAGTAAAACACGGGAAGTTTGGCTTTGGAACTGTGCTTAATTTTGAAGGTGAAGGTGACTCAGCTAGAATTCAAATTAAGTTTAAACAGGCGGGGACAAAGTGGCTTATTGCTAGTTATGCAAACCTGGAGTTTGTTTAATTTAGCGTCTTTTTAAGATCGTCAATTGAGAAGCTTTGTACCGTTTCTTCATCGGTAAATACGGGCTTCATGTTTGTATGTGTGCTCGCTTCTTTCTCAATAGCTGTCTGTCGAGAAACCACGATATCCAAGCAATCGGTGATCATTTTTTGTGTGCTCTCAGTCAGTGGATGACGCAATCCAGGCTTGGTCATAGTGTCTTTTGCAACAGAGATTAAAGTTTTTCTAACCGCGCTTAATAAACGAATTTCAAAGTCTTGATTGTTGTCTTTACTCATAATAATGTTTGAATGTTTTGCAAGTGATTGTTATGCGTCATTTTATCAAGATTAAAGCCTTTAATCCCTTTCATTGAGTGTAGTTTCTCACACTCAGGCCAATCAAGGTCAATAACTTGCGCTACTAACTCTGGATGATTGCAAATCAAAGCCATGTCACAACCACTGTCTAGTGACACTTGTACGCGCTCGGTAATATCTTTAATAAAATGCGCGCCTTGCATGGATAGGTCGTCACTAAATACCACACCACCAAAACCGAGTTGGGCTTGCAAAATTTCTTTAATCCACTTTGATGAAAACCCTGCGGGCTTGTCATCCACTTGAGAGTACACCACATGTGCAGGCATTACCGCATCCAGCCCATGGTTAGTTAAATCTTTAAAAGTCGCCATATCTGGCATAAGCTCCATCAGAGAGCGATCATCAACCGGCAAATCTAGATGTGAATCAAGCGCAACAAATCCATGCCCTGGAAAATGCTTGCCGACACATTTCATACCGGCTTCATGCATACCCTCAATTAAAGCACCAGCTAATTTCACCACCGCTTCAGGGTTAGAGTGAAATGCCCTATCGCCAATCACCGAGGAATAACCGTAATCTAAATCCAGTACCGGTGCAAAAGAAAAGTCCACACCAATAGCCAACAACTCTGCCGCCAAAACCCAGCCACAAGAAAAAGCTTGCTCTAAGGCTAATTCAGGATCTTTGTCATAGACTTCACCCAATTTTGCCATGGCTGGTAGATGAGTAAAACCCTCTCTAAAACGCTGCACTCTGCCGCCTTCATGATCTACTGAAATCAGCATATTTTGTTTAATCAAACGGATTGATTTAATCAGATCTTTAACTTGATCAATATTCTCAAAATTACGCGTGAATAAAATCACCCCACCAATGCTCGGCTTAGATAATCGGTTTTTTTCTTCTTGTGTCAGCATAAAGCCTGACACGTCCATCATGATTGGGCCTAGTGTCATAATTTAATCAATATAAGGTTTAATTTTGTACACCAGCCATAATACTGGAATACCAATTAGTGTGGTAATTACAAAGAATTCACTATAACCAAATTGCTCAACTAAGGTGCCTGAGTAACCACCAAATATCTTAGGCAGCAAGGTCATGATTGATGAGAAAATCGCATACTGCACCGCAGTAAATTGAATGTTAGTGAGGCTAGATAAAAAGGCAATAAAGGCAGTTGTTGCAATGCCGGCAGACAGATTATCCATGGCAATGGTGATATACAGCCAAGTGATATCATGGCCAACGTTTGCCAGCACGATAAACAAAAGATTGGTAAGTGCTGAGAGTAATGCACCTAAAAACAACACTCTGAATACGCCAACTCTAATGGCTAAAATTCCGCCTAAAAAGCCACCAGCAAGTGTCATAAATAGGCCAAAAGTTTTAGAGATAGTGGCAATTTCTACCTTAGTAAAACCCATATCTTGATAGAAAATATTCGCTATCACGCCGAGTACAATATCACTCACACGATACAAGCCAATCACAGCTAACAACAATACAGCCACACTCATGCCGTAGCGGTTAAAGAAATCTTTAACCGGATCAACATAAGTATTATTAACCATGGACCGATTAACAATGTTGAATGCGATTAATGCTCTGGCCGCAATATAAGCACCTAAAAGCGCTGTCATCATACGGGCTGTGCCAACAATAAAACCAGCAAGGTGCTTGTTAGCAAAAACCTCAATTAAAGCTTCTTTAACGTCTTTAACCAAACCGGCTGTTGCGTTAAAGGTTAAGATAAAGGCAACAACAATTGATAAAAATAATAAGAAGAATCGGGCGTAATCAGTTGTACTGTATTCAACCTCTTGTCTCTTGGTATCGGGTTCACTAATAATCAATGTTGTCGCCACACCAATCAACATCACCGCTGCCATAATCATATAAGTACCTGACCAAGCATCGTAACTATAGAGCGCTTTTGTTGAGCCTAGGTAACTAGCGATAAACAAACCACCGGCACCCGCGACCAACATGCCAATACGATAGCCAG
>JABGOT010000094.1:4495-23056 GCA_018648985.1 Candidatus Ruthturnera sp. | reverse complement strand
CTCTAGCATCCACTTTTTCCATGATATCTCTGGCTTGATTGCCAGCAAAAACACTTGTCGTAATCAATGATGCGCCAATTGCGCTTAATAATAATTTGTTCATTACAAATCTCCTTTTTTGTGAATCATGAGTTTCATGATGGCCGGCACCAAGAAAAAGTCTGCCAGTAAAGCGATAAAAATAGCGCTCGCCGTTAGTACGCCGAAGTTAAACATGGAGCTCATTGAAGCGGATAGCAGCACTAAAAATCCGACAGACAATACAATTGAAGTAACGACAATCGCTCGGCCTGTACCCATCAGTGTGAGCCTTACCGCTTTATCAACATCGTTATATTCAAGCTCATAGCGCCTGAAGTTATGCATAAAATGCACGGTATCGTCTACTGCTAAGCCTAGTGCAATTGCGCCAATTAGCATAGTAAACATGTCTAGTGGCATATCGAAAATTACCATAATAGTTGATAAGAATAAGATCGGCAACATGTTTGGAATCATACTAATTAATCCAATTTTGACATTGCCAACTAACAGCACCATCATAATAGAAATCAATCCGAAAGCGATTAGATAGCTTAACGCACTTGAGGAGATTGCCTTTTCCATAATGACCGATAGCAATAATCCTATCCCTGTTAAAGAAACAGTGGCCACACCTTTAAACTCTTGATCAAGACGTAACTGTATTTGATCAACAAATTGGTTGTATTCTAGCGCATCAATATACGGGATTTTCACAGTAATTCTAGCCTTAGAAAAACTCGAATCTACAAAATCTTCTAAGTCATCACTGCCACTATTTTCAAACAAGAACAACTCTTGAGCAATCAAATTTTTGTCTTGAGGAATGTTATAAAATTCTGTTTTATTTTCATTTAACGCTCGGTTAGTTTCTTTTAAAACATCTACCAAGCTAAGCGTCTTACCCACAAAAAAAGTTGGCGTTTGAATGCTGTTTAGATAGTCAGTAGCATTCTGAATTTTGTTCAGCATCATTGGATCATACAGGCCATTATCCTTACCGGTATCAACAATTATTTCCAGCGTTACTGAGCCTCTAAGTTTATCATCCACCACTTCAGTCGCAACGCGTGAAGTATGGTCTTTAGGAAACCACTGCAACGGAAAGTGCTCAAACCTTAATTGTGATGCAAAGAAAATTGCCACGATAATTGTCACCGAACTAATGGCAATAATCGCTTTTGGAAAGCCTGTTGAAATTCGACTAATGCTTAATAACATTGTGTCCATCATGGTGTGTTCTTTGGCATCTTCCGCACTTGATTTAGCCTTGAGATTCATGGCGCTAATTAGTGCTGGTAACAACACCAAATTAAACAACAGCCCAATAATAACGCCGCTACTAGCAAACACACCTAAATCTGCAACGGGTGATAACTCAGAAAATGAGAACGACCATAACCCTGCTGCTGTCGTCAAAGAAGTCATCACAATGGCAAGACCAGAATGTCCCATGGCATAATTTAAAGAGGCTTTTACATCCTGAGACTTTGCCAAATCTTTATAAAAAACAGCCAATAAGTGAATGGCGCCACCGGTGATAACAGCAAGCAAAAATGAAGGCATGATTTGCGTCACAATGGTGAATGGCGTCCCAGTCATGGCCATCAACGAAAGTGTTACAGAGATGGTAAATGTCACCGCAATGAGCGGCAAAAATACACCTGATACACGTTTAAATAATATCGCCAAAACAATAATAATAGCGATCACCATTTTTTGTACAAAGCTCTTGGTATCTGCCTGCATGCTTTGTTTTAAAGTGCCAGCAATAACTGCCGATCCTGTGAGGTATACTTCAAAATCAGTATTCTCGAAATCTTTAATAATTGCCTGGGTTTTTTTAACCAAAACCGTGTTCTCAGCATCAGAAAAATACACCTGTTTTACCTGTGTAGCTGTCTCATCTTCATCAGCAAATTCGTCTTCTTCACTCTCAACAATCAATTTTCCATCGGCGTCAAATGATGAATAGGTTTGTGTATCAATCACAATCGTTGTGAAAGTTTGATCTTTACTATAAAGTAAGTTTTCAAATAGTGGATTATTGAGTGCTCGTTGTTTTTGTGGATTAATATCTGCTTGATTTTTTGGCAGCTCTTCAAACAAATCTTCAACAATTAAACTGTCTTTATTACCATAAGTATTTCTAGCATTAATTAATGAATTAACATCTTGTGCACCAAATTCAGTTAATTCATTTTCAAGACGGTTATGTAATTTTTCAAGCTTATTTAGAAAGCCAAGATCAAAAATATTGTCCGTTTTAATAGCAACCAAGAGCTTTTCATCTCGACCAAACTGGTCACGAAAATCATCATATGCCAGGCGCATAGGGTCTGCCTTATGCAAGAATCCTTCCGTTGAAGTATCCATTGTAAGCTGTGGCAATTGGCTTCCTAATGCAAAAACTACCAACAATATTGCCACAATGGTTTTTTTGCTATTTTCAAATACAAGATCTGAAAAGCTCTCAAATTTTCTTTCAGTACGATGACGCCAGTTCATAAAATCTTACTCCAATTAATTATTATATTTACTAATTACAACCTAATCTTCTTCTAAGTCTATCCGATACGTCGCATGACATGAAACGCAGTTTTTCATTAATACTGAGGTTTGCTCTAATGCGTGCTCTCGATCGGCAAACGAACTTGCGTCTATTGCAATTTCATCAAACTTCTGATGTGTGTCTGCTGCAAGTAGTTTAAAGCCCAGTGGGAGCTTAAATATCAATGATAATGATACACCGGCAGAGGCATTGTTGCCCATGGTTTTCGCTGCGTGCGATACTTGCACCATGTCATCGGCAACAATGCCTTGTGTTATTTTTTGAATTGTTGATAAAAACGTTCTCATTTCTTCCAAAACGATAGCACGCTCTTCATCATCGAGATAAATAGTTGCTCGTTTATCGGCGCCGCTTTCATCTGAAAATACCGCGCTAGATACTAAAATTATAAAGACCAATAGCATTGTTTTTATTTTGTTCATTTTATTTTCCTATTAATATAGCATTGCAGAGTCAGGCTATATTGTTTGATTACCTGTTGCCAAAACCATGGCCATAATCATGTTTTTCATTATAACTAGGGCTTGTGTTTTGGTGTACGCCCTGGTGTTTAATACCCAAGCGCTCAAAAAACGAATGTCTGTCTTGGCTATTCATACCCATGTAATCAAAAAACTCATGTTTTTCCGCATCAGAGGCGCTGCTCATTTTATTGCGCATCATGTTCACAAACTCAGCCCGCTCTACTGTTGACATTGCATTAACATCGTTTCTCACTTCTTGCTTTCTATGTATGGTTTCCTGGTGATCTTCACCAACTCCCTGAGTTGTTCTCATTTTTTCCATGAATACTTGCTTTTCTTGTGGTGACATTTTGCCCATATTACTGTGCATCATTTTTTCGAAACCTGCCCTATCTGCTGCTGACATTGCCTGCACTTTGTTATATAAGTCGCCGTGTTGGTGGTGGTGGTTTGTCATATGTGCTTGTACCGCATATGCGCCTAAAAGGACAGTTGATACTGCTAAAACCTTGCTGATTGTTTTCATGTTATTACTCCGCTGTTATTAAAATTGTTTTTAAATCTGGGGTCAGTATAGGGGTTCAATGTAACCGCAGCATTACTTGAATAAATCAAATAGTATCAGTTTGTTACCAATTGTAACCAGCACCAATAAACCAAGCGCTGACGTATAATCAAACCCATGATTAATAGCAAACGTATTCTTATTGTTGACGATGACCCGGGCATCTGTCGTATGTTGACTCGCTACTTAAATGAGCAAGGGTTTAATAGTGAGTGCGTTGGTGACGCTCTACAGATGGATGAATGGCTAAACAATCATCAGCCTGATTTAATCTTACTAGATTTAATGCTTCCCGGTGAAGACGGCCTATCTATTGCCAGAAGGCTTAGAGGCGTATCAGAAGTTCCAATTATGATGTTAACTGCCAAGGGTGAAGATATTGATCGCATTATTGGTCTAGAGGTTGGCGCTGATGATTACCTGGCCAAACCTTTTAATCCAAGAGAGTTGTTAGCTCGTATTAATGCACTACTTAGAAGATCTGTCTATGCAAATGCACCGAAATCGACAGCTAGTGATTTATTTGAATTTGGCCCCTATAGCTTTAACAAAAATTCGCTTATTCTTCTTATGAATGATAAAGAGGTTGTCTTGGGATACGCCGATACCGAACTGTTACAGCTGTTTATCAACAATCCCAACCACCCTATTAGTAGAGACTTCATCCTAGATGAATTATCAGGCATAGATCGAGATCCGTTCGACCGCTCTATTGACGTTCGAATAACCCGCCTAAGAAAGAAAATTGAGCCAAGCCCATCTCAGCCACAATTTATTCGCACCGTACGCGGTGTGGGTTATCGCTTCACCCCTAACAGAGATAATACTGCATGACTAAAACCCTGTTTGGTCGCACCTCTTTAATCATATCCAGCACCATGCTGGCATTTTTATTAGCGGTGATTACCATTGCAGGTTACTTTATTATCCTGCCTGTGGGCAAAAGAAATGCTGACGATTTGGCTTCACTTATTTTATTATCGGCCAAAACCTATATTGAGTTACCGCCAGAAACTCGCCAAGATTTTATTGACGAACTATCAACCAATCATCAATTATTTTGGGGCAAGGGCGATGAAAAACTAGCAGAGCATATACACCTAAAACCACACTTCAATTTTATGGAAGAAACCTTATCAAAACGCTTAGGCTCTAATGTAGATATCGCCCCTCAAGTAGGAAATTCTGATCGACATTGGGTTGACATTCAGGTTGCTAATGAAACAGTGAGAATTGGATTTGACCAACAACGAATAGGTGTAGCCCTGCCTTATGTGGCTTTATATCTCGTTTCAATATTGGCAATCATGGCTGTTTTTAGTAGTCTAATACTGGTTAGAAAAATCACCCGTCCAGTGCAGAAATTATCTCAAGCCGCTAAAGTAATTGGATCGGGGGGTATTCCGGAAACTCTTAAAGAAGAAGGCTCAAAAGAATTGGCAGAAACTGCAAAAGCCTTTAATAAAATGTCTGCCAATGTGCAAAACTTACTAGAAAACCGCACGGTTCTTTTGGGTGGAATATCTCATGACTTACGCACCCCTTTAACCAGAATGAGGGTGGCACTGGAGATGCTGCCAGATAATGTAGACGACGAACTAAAAAACGAACTTAGCAACTCTATTGGTAATATGGAAATCATTATTAAAGAGTACATGCAACTCACCAAAGGTTTGGAAGAAGGCAATATTGAGCGTGTTAATATTCACGCCTTAGTCAGTGATATTATTGGTGAGATTAATCCATCAAAAAATCAAACCATTAACCTAGTTGGTGCTGATAACGGCGACGTTGACACTTACGCTGTCGCCCTACATCGAACTCTATTTAATCTTATTGAAAATGCTGTACGTTATGGCAAGAAAAAGCCTATTAATATTACGTGGTCTTGTTCGGATAAAACTACGGAAATAACCATATCAGACCAGGGTTCGGGCATACCAAAACAACATCAAGAGGAGGTTTTTAAGCCTTTTTATCGCATCGAATCTTCGCGAAATCGTGATACGGGAGGCAGTGGATTAGGCTTAGCAATTGTTGATCAGATTGTTCAAAAGAGAGGTTGGCAACTAAGCCTATCTTCCAATGAAAGTACTGGTACCTCTATAACTCTATCGTTATGATTTGTTATCTATCTAAGTTTGTTAATATGGTGCCGATGGCCAGAGTCGAACTGGCACGAGCGTAGCTCACTACCCCCTCAAGGTAGCGCGTCTACCAATTCCGCCACATCGGCAATAAGGTTTGGAGCTTACTCGCTGGGAATGTCGTTATTTTTGACGTCAATCATAGGTACGTCAGATATTACCACTGGCTTTGAATCTATTACTACTTGATCCATAACACTTTGCGGCTCTTCCGCTGTGCTGACTTCATTAGTCGCTAAATAAGCCAGAGTTAAGCTGGTTAAAAAGAAGCCCGTAGCAACGCCAGCGGTTAATTTATAAATAAAAGAGTTTGCGCCTCGAGAGCCAAATACAGAGCCAGAAGACCCAGCACCAAAAGCCGCGCCTGCGTCAGCGCCCTTGCCGTGTTGCATTAAGATTAATGCAACCAAGCCCAATGCCAATAGCACGTGAATAATAAGAATAACTTGAAATGACATAATAATTAGCCCGCTTTGCAAATGTGTAAGAAATCATCAGACTTTAATGATGCACCACCGATCAAACCACCATCAATATCTTCACAACCAATTAATTCTTCAGCGTTAGCAGGGTTCATGCTGCCACCATAAAGAATAGGAGTTGATTGAGCAATATCACTATCATGGCCTGCCAATAGGCTGCGAATAAAGGCGTGTGTGTCTTGTGCTTGTTGTGGTGTTGCCGTAACACCCGTGCCAATTGCCCAAACTGGCTCATAAGCTACAATAATATTTTTAAATGCTTCAATACCAACACGATCAATCACCGCATTGATTTGACGCGAAACCACTGTTTCTGTATTGCCCGACTCTCTTTCTTCTAATAGTTCACCAATACAAAATAAAGGGGTTAGGCCGTTGTCCAATGCAACTTGTACTTTTTGGGCAACGATTTCATCGGTTTCACCATACAAGCTTCTACGCTCAGAGTGGCCAACAATCACGTGCTCTACGCCAAAATCTTTAATCATGTCTGCACTTACTTCACCAGTGAAAGCACCTGAGGCGTTAACGTTAAGGTCTTGTGCACCAATATGTAGTTGTGAGTGTGTCGCTAAAGCCTCAGCCTGGGAAAGGTAAGGGAAAGGCGCGCAAACAATAACTTTTGATTTAACATCGGCCATGCCTGAAAGAATACCCATTACCAAAGTGTTTACCGCTTCTTTTGAAGCGTTCATTTTCCAGTTGCCTGCAACGATTGTCTGACGCATAATAATTATTTGCTATAAAAAAAGGGGCAATGTTACGCTATTTAGCAATAAAAATCAATCCCCAACCGTCTTAGTGCGAGGACTTTGAGCCAAAATAAAGCGCCAAAGAAACCATTAAAATACCCAATGAAAAATACACCAAATCAAGCGCACCCGTAAAGTTCATAGATAGCGACACTTCGAAAAAGGTCACTACTAAAATCATTAGGATTACTTTAGCCAGTTTTGACTTAAGGTCATCTAAAGAATTAATTACCAACACCTTGGATGACTGGCCGCTTTCTTTAGCTTCGTCAATGTCACTAATAAATAACTCGTATAGGCCCAAGGCGAAAATCATCAAAATAGTGGCCAATAAAAACCCATCAATCGCACCAACTGTGTGTGCCACCATTTCAACTTTTAATAACTTTCTTTCTTCACCAGAGGCGCTAATATAGTCCCCCGAATGTGACAATAAACTAATCACATCTATTGCAGTAATTGCAAACAAAAGTAATGACAACAACACTGAAGCTATAACAGCCACCAAAACCATATGGCGAGAGCTCCATAATACCTTCTCAAAGTACTTTTCAATTAACCCCATTTTGTATAACTCCTGTGCAAAAACTAAAGCTTTAGTATATCATTATTAATTTTAATTTAAACCCAATCTTAGGGTGAGTCACCCTAACAATACCGAGCTAAGTTTTATGTCAGAAACCTGGGAAAAATGCCTCAACACTTTAAAAGATACACTGCCTTTGGCAACTTTTAGCGTCTGGGTACAACCCTTAAAAGCTATTGAGGACAGGTCCAACCTCTCCCTATTAGCACCAAGCACCTCGGTAAAAAATTACGTTAACAAAAATCTAAAACAAGAAATTAAAAACGTTGTCGCCCAACATAATAAAGATGTAAAAATCTACATTGGTGTTGCAACACAGCCTGATGAATCAATTAAAACAGCAAGGCTACATAACACGCCTTTATTTTCAGAATATATATTTGACAATTTAGTATTAGGCAGCGCCAATCAAATTGCCTATAGCGCCGCCCAACAAATTGCCGAAAACATCAAATCATCTCTTTATAACCCTTTTATTATTTATGGCGGATCTGGCCTAGGGAAAACACACCTTATGCAAGCAGCTGGACACTTGGCCAAAGAAAAAGATCCAAATATAAAGATAATTTATGTGCCGCTCATGGATTTCGTTAGAAACATTACTACCAGCCTGCGACACAACACCATTGAAGACATTAAGCTACACTATCAATCAGCCGACCTCTTGCTGGTTGACGACATCCACTTAATTGCGAAAAAAGAAAAGTCCCAAGAAGAGTTTTTTCATATTTTTAACTTTTTATTCAGCACTAAAAAACAAATCATCTTTACCTGTGACCAACCCCCTAAAAATATTAAACACGTTGAAGAAAGATTAAAAACAAGGTTTTCTCAAGGGTTAACACTAGAATTAGCTCCTCCCGAGTTAGAAATGCGCGCCGCAATCTTACTAAAGAAAGCACATAACGAAAAAATTAATATCGACCTAACAGAGGACACTGCCTTATTTATTGCCGGGCATATAACCTCTAATGTTAGGGACTTAGAGGGGGCGTTACTCAAGCTTAAGGCTTTTGTTGACTTCTCTAAAATTGACCATTCATTCATCTCTAAAGAAGTTGTTGAGAGCGCACTAGGCGACCTAATTAAACCCCCGATTAAAAATGTTGACATCAACGACATACAAAAAGAAACCGCAAAACATTACGCTGTTACCGTATCAGATCTGATTTCAAAAAGTAGAAAACAACACACTGTTTTAGCTAGGCAAATGGCTGTTTTTATCTCACACGAACTCACAACCCTATCTTTAACAAGGATTGGAAAACATTTTGGAAACAGGGATCATTCCACTGTTTTACACAGTATTGATAAAATAGAAAAAAAGATGCTAGAAGAGGCGTCAATAAAGAATGATTACGATTTAATTAAACTCAAATTAGCTAACTTATAAACACTATACACAACAGGTTTTCCAGCTAATTGTCGATAACTTTAACAACTTAACAAATCCACAGAAATTATAAACATAACACCTTAGTTTTTACATAAAATAGTTAACTAGTATCCACAACTTAACAAACTGTTTTTTAAAGAAAAAAATTAGTTATTAACAAAAAAACACTCCCTAATAATAACAATAATTATTTAATAAAAGGATTTTTTGATGAACACACAACTTACCGTTAGAGAATTATTAGAACCATTACAAACAGTTATTGGTGTTGTTGAGAAAAAACAAACACTACCCATTCTTTCGCACGTACTAATTCAATTAAAAAATAATCAATTAACATTAACAACAACCGATATGGAAATCGAGCTACGTGCTTCACATCCTATCAATACTCAAGAAGAAATCAGTTTCACAATTTATGCAAAAGATCTAATTGATATCATTAGAAAATTACCAGAAGAAACAATCATTCAATTTATTATTGAAGAATCAAAAGTTTATATAAAAACCAATAACAACTCATTTGAACTCAATACCTTTAATCACCAAGATTTCCCCTCATTACCAAAAATTGAAAACTCCGATGTTATTAAGGTTAAACGTAATGCATTAAAAGAGCTGATTGAAAATACTTCTTTTTCTATGGGTAACCAAGATATACGTGCTTATTTGAACGGTTTGTATTTTGAAGTTGATCAGGATAATATTGTTGTAGTTGCCACTGATGGTCATCGTTTGTCTATTGGTGAAATCAAACAAAGCAATAATTTAGACAATAAAAAAACAGTCATCCTTCCAAGGAAAGCAGTTTTAGAATTAACCAAACTACTAAATAAAAATGAACATGATGAGGTTGATATCCACCTTTCAGAAAACTATTTTTATCTAGTAAGTGATAATACAACTATTATTAGTCGGTTAATTGATGGTAACTTCCCAAATTACGCACAAGTTATTCCGACCGACCACGAAAATACCATTGTAATTGATCGACAAGATTTTTTAAATAGTTTGCAACAAGCTTCTATTTTTGTTGAAGAGCGCACCAAAGGGGTTAAGTTAGCTTTTAAAGATTCAAAACTTAATATCTTCTCTCATTCAGAAAGAGGTCAAGCAAAAACTCAAATTGCTATTAAAGATTTTGATAAAGAAATAGAGATTGCTTTTAATATTCATTACTTAATTTCTATTTTAGAGAAGCTAACTACAGATGAAATCAACATGGTGGTGCCTGGCGGAGAAAACCAATCTTGTTTATTAAGTAGTATTGGTGACGAAACCTATCAATATGTTGTTATGCCAATGCGAATCTAATTTTTATTGATATTTAGGTCTTTACATGGCTGTTATCAGTAAGCTTTCTATTAATTACTTTCGTAATTTAGAATCTCAATACATCACCCCATCTAAAGAGATTAATTTATTTGTTGCTAATAACGCCCAAGGTAAAACCAATCTAATAGAGGCTATTTATTATTTAGGTCACAACCGTTCCTTTAAAACAAAAACCATTAAAGAGGTTATTCACTTTGATCATCAGTCGTTTCAGTTAAACGCTCAAATTGATGACAATCGAATTAAGTTAGAAAAAACAAAAAACAAAAATACCATTACAATTAATCAGCAACGGATTAACAACACTAGCCAATTAAGTCAAATACTACCCATTCAAATCATTACGCCAGACAAAGGTTTTGTTGTTAATGGCACACCTAAAAATAAACGCTCTTATTTGGATTGGGGAGTGTTTCACGTGAAACCAAGCTCTGTTAAAGCCTTTAAAACCTACAATAAAGTCTTAAAAAACATTAACACCTTGTTGGTTAAAAACAAACCAGATGAGTTAGATTTTTGGTTTTTAGCACTGGCAAAATCAGCAGCCGAGATTAATCAAAACCGAATTGACTATCTGCAACAATTAAAAAAAACAGTGTTTACTAATTCGTCAAAACTACTAACAACTTTAATCAACCCACTTGATCAGTTTGATTATCAATTTTCTTCTGGGTGGCCAAAAGAAGTAGATGACACTAATGAGCAAAGTATTTACAACTACCTAAGTAATAATAGTCATCACTTGCTAAGAGTTAAGCATCTTAATTACGGCTCACATAAAGCCAGCATTCAATTTTCATTAAATAATAAAAATGAATGCTTTTTATCAAGAGGCGAACAAAAAACCTTGTCTATTATTTTTTGGCTAACACAGGTGTTGTTATTGGTTAATCTAAAAATAAAACCAGTGGTACTAATTGACGATCTTTCTTCAGAGTTAGACTCTAAAAAAATTAACGTTATTTTGCAATATCTTAAAGCGTTAAAAGTACAGACATTTATGACAGATATTGGCCATAACCTAGATATTATTGAAAGCATTAACCCGTGTATTTTTCAGATTAATAACGGTGTGATTACAATTAAAGATTAGCCTGTCTAATATAACCTAACAATTCTTTTGTATCCCTTTAAAAACAACACAATTCAAGCAAATTAATAATTAAAAAAAACACAGATGAAAAGTCGATAATTACAAGGGTCGTGGTATAATAAATTTATTTTTTTCAAGCACCTATGTCTGAAGATCAAGCTCAAGAATATCAAGCCTCCAATATTAAAGTTTTAAAAGGCTTAGACGCTGTTAGAAAGCGCCCTGGAATGTACATTGGCGACACCGATGATGGTACTGGTTTACACCATATGGTTTTTGAGGTGGTTGATAATGCTATCGATGAGGCATTGGCAGGTCATTGTTCTAAAATCACTATCACCATTCATGAAGATGATTCTGTTTCAGTTACTGATGATGGTCGTGGTATTCCGGTTGACATCCACCCTGAAGAAGGGGTTTCTGCAGCAGAAGTTATTATGACCGTACTTCATGCAGGTGGTAAGTTTGACGACAATTCTTATAAAGTTTCTGGTGGTTTGCATGGTGTTGGCGTCTCAGTGGTTAACGCTTTGTCTGAAACCGTAAATTTAACAGTGTATCGCCATGGTGAAATTCATGAGCAAAGCTATACATTGGGTGTGCCAGATGCGCCAATGGCTGCGACAGGCAAGTCTGACGCCACAGGAACAACTATTCGTTTTAAGCCCAGCCCAGATGTATTTGCAATTACAGAATTTAAATACGATATTTTGGCCAACCGTGTCCGTGAGTTATCATTTTTAAACTCAGGTGTTTATATTGAGATTCAAGAGCTTGCAACAGAACGTAAAGATGTGTTTCAATATGATGGTGGTATCACTGCTTTTGTTGAGCATTTAAACAAATCTAAAAACCCAATCCACAATGACATTATTGCCATCTCAGCCGAACGTGACGATATTGTGATTGATGTTGCCCTACAGTGGAGTGATGCTTACCAAGAAAGTATTTATTGTTTTACCAACAACATTCCTCAGCGAGACGGTGGTGCTCACTTAGCAGGGTTTAGAGGCGCGTTAACTCGTACACTAAATAACTATATTGATAATTCTGGTATGGCTAAGAAAGAAAAAGCCTCGATTACTGGTGAAGATACGCGTGAAGGGCTAACAGCCATTGTATCGGTTAAAGTGCCTGATCCTAAATTCTCATCACAAACCAAAGACAAACTGGTTTCTAGTGAGGTCCGTGCACCGGTGGAATCTGCATTGAATGAAAAACTGGGTGAGTACTTATTAGAAAATCCAAATGAAGCTAAAATCATCGTTGGCAAGATTTTAGATGCGTCGCGTGCTCGCGATGCAGCCCGAAAAGCCAGGGAGATGACCCGTCGTAAGGGTGCACTTGATATCGCCGGCCTACCGGGAAAATTAAGCGACTGTCAGACTAAGGATCCAGCTGAATCAGAAATATTCCTAGTGGAGGGTGATTCAGCGGGTGGTTCTGCCAAACAAGGTCGTGATCGACGCACGCAAGCAATTTTGCCGCTTAAAGGTAAAATTCTAAATGTTGAGAAGGCGCGTTTTGAAAAAATGCTGGCTTCTGCTGAAGTGGGTACTTTAATTACAGCACTGGGCTGTGGTATTGGTAAAGAAGAATACAATATTGAAAAACTGCGCTACCATAAAATTGTCATCATGACGGATGCGGACGTTGATGGCGCCCATATTCGCACACTACTACTAACCTTCTTTTATCGCTACTTGCCAGAGTTGATTGAGAAGGGTTATTTGTATATTGCACAACCACCTTTGTACAAAATCAAAAAAGGCAAACAAGAGCGTTACCTAAAAGACGACCAAGAATTGAACGATTACTTGTTGCAAGAGGCCGTTAATGAGGCGCTCTTATTTACCAATTCTGCCGCCCCTGCGATTTCAGGAATTGCCTTAGAGGCCGCTGTTAAAGATTATTATCAAATCAACATCATTGTTGAGCGCTTGAGTAAGAAGTTTAATCCGGCATTGCTACGTGCTATTGCCAGTTCGGCTTCGTTGAAAGATTTAAAAGATGCCAAAAAATCAAAAAGTTGGTCTAAACAATTAGAGCAATTGCTATCACAAGACTCAACTCCAGCGCAAAAACACACGGTTGTCTTTAATGATAAAACCAAAGAAATTGAACACACACTGTCTGTCTATGGAGTTGATACCGATACCGATCATTTGGGCGAAGGCTTCTTTAGTTCAGCAGATTATCAAACTATTTTAAAATTCTCAGCAGCGGTTGAAAGCGTCATCAACGAAGAGTCGTATGTTGAGAAAAAAGGCAAATCAGTCAAGGTTAAAAACTTTACCCAGGTGGTTGGTTTCTTAATTGAAGATGCTAAAAAAGGCCAAAGCTTCCAACGCTATAAAGGTTTGGGTGAGATGAATCCAGAGCAGCTTTGGGAGACCACCATGGATCCAGAAAATAGAATTTTACTTAAGGTTAAGATCGAAGACGCTATTGCAGCTGACGAGGTTTTCTCAACCTTAATGGGCGACGAAGTAGAGCCAAGAAGAAACTTTATTGAAGAAAACGCGCTATCAGTCGATAACCTAGATTTTTAACCACACTTAATATTTAAAAGGAGTTACATTATGTCAACAAAACATCCAGTCGTTTCAGTTACCGGCTCATCAGGCGCAGGCACAACCTTCGTTAAAAAAGCATTTGAGAAGATTTTCGATCAAAAAAATCTTAATGTTTGTGTGGTAGAGGGCGACAGCTTTCATAAATTTGAACGTGCCGACATGAAGGTTGAGGTTGATCAATCTCGTGCAGCAGGAAAGGTGTTAACTCACTTTGCAGAAAACGCCAATCATTTTGATAAGTTAGAAGCGTTGTTTAAGCAATATGGTACAGATGGTACGGGTCAAAAACGCTACTACATCCACTCTGACGAAGAAGCCGTTGAGCATAACGCTCGTTTAGGTACAAACCTTAATCCTGGTCAATTCACTCCGTGGGAAGATATTGAAACAGACACAGATATTATGTTTTATGAAGGCCTTCATGGCGGTGTAAAAACAGACAATGCTGACGTCGCAGGTCAAGTAGATTTGTTGGTTGGCGTGGTGCCGTCAGTTAATATTGAGTGGATTCAGAAAATCCACAGAGATACTTCCGAGCGTCCTTATACACCTGAGCAGGTGACTGAAATCATCTTGGATCGTATGCAAGATTATGTTGAGTTTATTACTCCACAGTTTGATAACACACATATTAATTTCCATCGTATTCCTTTAGTAGATACTTCTAACCCATTTAGTGGTCAAGCAGTGCCCTCGCCAGAGGATTCTTTGGTGGTAACTAGTGTGCGTATCGGTGGTGTTGATCTTCAGGCGGTTGCCGATAAACTGCCTGCAGAGGCAATGGCGTTTTTACAAAATGATACGACGTTGGTATACAAAGGCAGTTTCATGGTAGATGTTATGGATATTATGCTAACGCCAATTATTGATGGATTAATGGCGAATAAATAAACCATTTTTTAAAAGCCTTGTTGGTTTCTGCAGATAGTTTGCAGGAATGAGCAAGGCTTTTTTATTGAGGAAAAAAAGATCATGCAAGAACAGCCTAAAGCCCCTAGTTTTTTAGAATTTTTTGTTTACTGGTTAAAGCTAGGCTTTATTAGTTTTGGCGGTCCTGCTGGCCAAATATCAATGATGCACCAGGAGTTGGTTGAGAAGCGTCGATGGATTTCTGAGCATCGTTTTTTACATGCGCTTAATTACACGATGGTGTTGCCAGGTCCAGAAGCACAGCAACTGGCCACTTATATTGGCTGGCTAATGTTTGGTGTGAGAGGTGGTATTGTTGCTGGTGTGTTGTTTGTACTACCTTCTTTGTTTATTTTAAGTGCACTCACTTGGGTGTATTTAACCTATGGTGATGTCAGTGTAGTATCTGGTATTTTGTATGGCATTAAGCCGGCAGTAACCGCTATTGTTCTATTTGCCGCTTATCGTATTGGCTCTAAGGCTTTATCGAACAATGTGCTAAGAGTGATCGCAGTGTTAGCGTTTGTTGCAATATTTGCACTAGAAGTGCCCTTTCCTTATATTGTTTTAAGTGCGGCGCTGGTAGGTTTTTTAGGGACAAAAGTTTCTCCAGATACGTTTACAACAGGCCCCCATCATGGTGACGGAAAAGACAGTTATGGCCCCGCTCTGATTGATGACGATACACCAGTACCTGATCATGCAAAGTTTAGTTGGACTCGATTAATCAGTTTTGCAGTTGTAGGTGTTGGAATTGGTTTAGCGGTAATGTCATTGTTGAGTGATCCAGTATTGCAAACGATGGGTGAATTTTTTACCAAGGCGGCATTGGTAACCTTTGGCGGCGCTTATGCAGTATTGCCTTATATTTACCAAGGTGGTGTTGACCAGTATGCCTGGCTGACTAGTACACAGATGATGGACGGTTTAGCGTTAGGTGAAACCACGCCAGGACCACTGATTATGGTGGTGGCTTTTGTAGGTTTTGTAGGTGCTTGGAGTAAAGAAATTTTTGGCCCAGAGGCTTTATTAATGGCGGGCTTTGCTGGTGCGTCAGTTGCCACATTGTTTACTTTTTTGCCTTCGTTTTTATTTATCTTTTTAGGTGGTCCGGGGGTTGAAGCCACTAGGGGCGATCTTAAATTTAGTGCGCCACTCTCAGCAGTAACTGCTGCAGTAGTGGGTGTGATTATTAACTTAGCGGTGTTTTTTGCTCAGAATGTATTATGGCCAAATGGAGGTGATTTAGATCTGATTGCAACCCTAATTGGTGTCGCAGCTTTTGTCGCTTTATTTAGATTTAAAATTGGTATTATGAGTGTAATCGCTGCTTGTGCAGCGATTGGTTTGGGTTTGTCGGTACTAGCCTAAGCGTTATTTGACAACAATATTAACCAGTTTGTTTGGTACTACAATCACTTTAACCACGTTTTTCCCTTCAGTGAATTTAGCAACATTTTCATCTGCTAAGGCTTGAGCCTCTACTTGCGCTTTGTCTGTGTCAGCACTCAGCGTGAGCTTTGCGCGTAATTTACCATTAATTTGAACAACGATTTGCACCTCGTCTTGTGCTAATGCATCTTCATCAACACTTGGCCAGGCTTCATTGATAATAGCAGAATTGTTGCCCAGTGCGCGCCACAAGTGATGGCAAATGTGTGGCGTGATTGGGCTAAGTGATTTTAGGATAATATCAATAGACTCAGCACGCACAGCCATTGATTGTTCGTCAGAATCTGTAAATTTGGCCAAGGTATTGCTAAGCTCCATTAAGGCGGCAATAGCTGTATTAAACGAGTGTCTGCGTGACATATCATCCGTAATCTTGCCTAAGGTTTGGTAGGTTTTTTGACGCACAGCCTTTTGTTCTTTGCTTAATATAGCTACTGATAGCTTGCCAATTTTGTTTGATTTAGCATCTTCAATAAAACCAACCACCAAACGGTAAATTTTATTAACAAAACGATATGAGCCTTCTAAGCCGGAATCGCTCCATTCAAGATCTTGAGTTGGGGGTGCGGCAAATAAAATAAACAGACGAACCGTGTCAGCACCATACTTTTCAATCATTTCAGCCGGATCAACCGTATTGCCTTTTGATTTACTCATTTTGGCACCATCTTTAAGTACCATGCCTTGTGTTAGTAGACTGTTAAATGGCTCATCGTTTTCGATTAGACCTTCGTCACGTAATAACTTATTGAAGAATCTAGCATAAAGTAAGTGCAATATTGCGTGTTCAATACCACCAATGTATTGATCAACACCACCTTTAAGCCAGTACTTTGTGCGATCATCCAGCATGGCGGCGTTGTTGTCTTTACAAGTGTAACGCGCAAAGTACCAAGAGGATTCAAAAAAAGTATCAAAGGTGTCGGTTTCTCGCTCAGCTTTCTCTCCGCAACTTGGGCAAGTAGTTTCATAGAACGACGGCATTTTTTTAATTGGCGATCCGCCAGCTTCATCAAACACAACCTCTTCAGGTAGCTTAATTGGTAGTTCGGATTCTGGCACAGCAACCGATCCACAACTTGGGCAGTTTACAATTGGAATGGGGCAGCCCCAGTAGCGCTGACGTGAAACACCCCAATCACGTAAACGGAAATTGGTTTTCTTCTCGCCTAAGTTGTTGTTGATTAGCGTGTTAGCAATCGCCTCAAAAGCTTGAGTGAAGTCCATTCCATCAAACTCACCTGAGTCAAACAAAACACCTTTGGCGGTAATTGCATTTTCATCGATAGAGGCTTTTTTGTTAATAACCTGTTTGATTTTAATGCCATATTTTTTAGCAAAATCATAGTCACGCTCATCGTGTGCAGGCACACTCATCACCGCACCAGTGCCATAACCCATTAGCACAAAGTTGGCAATCCATATTGGCACAGCTTCGCCGGTGATTGGGTGTGTACACTTCAAGCCAGAGTCGACGCCTTTTTTCTCCATGGTTTCCATGGCGGCCTCTGTAGTCTCCATGGTTTTGCATTCTTCAATAAAGACCTGTACATCAGCATTATTTTTGCCCGCCTCAAGTGCTAAAGGGTGTTCTGCGGCTACGGCTAAATAAGTCACACCCATGAGTGTGTCTGGACGTGTGGTGTAGACCCTTAGAGCATCAGAGCCCTCTCTAGTAAAATCAATTTCTAAGCCTGTTGATTTGCCAATCCAGTTTCTCTGTTGAGTAACAACAGCATCTGGCCATCCGCTTAAATCATCTAGCGAGTTTAGCAATTCGTCAGCATAATCGGTAATGCGCATGAACCACTGTGAGATTTCTTTTTTCTCAATTAGTGCGTCAGAACGCCAGCCACGACCATCAATAACTTGTTCATTGGCCAGTACGGTTTGATCAACTGGATCCCAATTAACGATGGCGTTTTTCTTATAAACCAGGCCTTTTTCAAATAACTTAACAAATAGCCATTGCTCCCAACGGTAGTATTCTGGGTGACAGGTTGCCAACTCACGAGACCAGTCGTAACCAAACCCAAGCTCTGTTAATTGCTGGCGCATGTAGTCCGTATTTTCATAAGTCCACTTAGCAGGCGCAACCTTGTTTTTTATGGCTGCATTTTCAGCGGGTAATCCAAATGCATCCCAGCCAATCGGTTGCATGACATTTCTGCCTTGCATCTTTTGATAACGAGAAATAACATCGCCAATACT
>JABGOT010000094.1:0-4395 GCA_018648985.1 Candidatus Ruthturnera sp. | reverse complement strand
GCATGACATTTCTGCCTTGCATCTTTTGATAACGAGAAATAACATCGCCAATACTATAATTACGTACATGGCCCATGTGTAGGCGACCTGAGGGGTAGGGGAACATACTTAAACAGTAATATTTTTCTTTAGAAGTGTCTTCAATAACTTCAAATGATTTGTGTTCTTTCCAGTATTGTTGGGCTTCGGACTCAATGATTTGAGCGTTATATTCTGAATTCATAAGGATGTTTTATTTACTTGTATCGATGTCACACTGCGATATTGCTGAGTTGAGCTCTAAACTACCGACCAGCTCATCAATGCTATTTAGGTTGTTATCAATTAGATATTGACTGATGCCGTCATTAATTTTATTACACACAAGTGGATCGTAGAACAGCGAGGTGCCAATACCAACGGTTGCACTACCTGCAATGATAAATTCTAACGCATCGTTAACTGTGGTGATGCCACCCTGGCCAATAATAGGCACATTATGATGTTTACTTACTTGATAAACTTGGTGTACTTTTAATAGGGCAATCGGCTTGATAGCTGGGCCTGATAAACCACCTTGGTTGTTGCCAATAATCGGTGTGCGAGTTTGTGTGTTAATCGCCATACCCATTAGTGTGTTGATAACCGCCAGACCATCTGTGCCTGCATCAATGCAGCGTTGCGCACTATGAGCAATATCAGTTTGGTTGGGGGAAAGTTTAGTGATTAGCGGTTTGCTTGTGTTTTGACGGCAAAGCTCAACCACACGATAAGACATGTCAGGGTCGTTGCCAAAAGCAACACCACCCTCTTTAACATTTGGGCATGAGATGTTGATCTCAATGGCGTCAATATCTGTGTCATCAAACCTTTTGGCAATTTCGCCATAATCTTCAACAGACGACCCAGAAATATTAATAATAAACCGAGTTTCTGTTTTGTCTAGGTTTGGCATAATGTCGTTAATCACCACATCAGCGCCAGGATTTTGCAAGCCAATGGCATTAATCATGCCACTAGGGGTTTCTGTGACTCTATGAGGGATATTGCCAAGACGGGGCTCTAAGGTGGTCCCTTTAAGGCAAATGGCACCGACATCTTTGTTAGAAAAGCCTTGGATGCGTGTGTATTCCTCGCCAAACCCAACACAACCAGAAAGTAAAACAATCGGCGAGTCTAGTGACATTCCACAGAATTTAGTTTTCAAGTTGTTATGCATGGGTAGTATTATACATTTTTGCTGTTAAAATTATCAACCATGAAAGGATTGTTTATTAGTGGCAGTGGGACCGATGTTGGTAAAACATTTATTGCCACCCACCTTATTCGGGCGTTAAATCCTAAGTATCGCGTTGTGGCAAAAAAACCCATCGAAAGCGACTGCACAAAAACCCAACAAGGACTAGTGCCAAAAGATGCTGTTTTGCTAAACGACGCCTGCACCAACCCCAATCCCGTTGAGTCTGTTTGTGCTTATCGGTTTGAAGCTTGTGCGAGTGGTGAAAAAGCAAGTACAGATCAAGGTATTGAAGTTACGCTGAGTGACTTGGTTTCTGCGTCACGCCCGATCAATGTATCTGATTTTGTTGTTGTTGAGGGTGCGGGCGGTTTGTATTCCCCAATTGCAGCACAATTGCTCAATGTTGATTTGGCGATAGCGCTTGGGTTGCCTGTGGTGATTGTGGTTAAAGATGAGCTTGGCGCAATTAATCAAGCATTGTTAAGTCTGCGTGTAGCAAAATCGCACAATCTTAACGTAATTATGTTGGTGTTAAATCAAATAAGTACGAACAACTTAAACAACGCACAAGCGATTCAAGCTTACACAGATGTCAGGGTGGTGGTCTTTCACAAAGACAACGAAGATGGTTTTGCTAAAACAATTCTTGAGTTAGTCGAGTAAAGTTAAGTTGGGCTTTTTCTCGTCGCTCTGTTCTGTGTTTTGAGCATCGACTTCAAAAAACATGCCTTCGCCATTCTCACCTGCGTAGATGGTTAATATGGCGTTAGTAGGGACGCTAATAGTCTGAGATTTTCCATCAAAACGCGCCTTAAATGAGACAGTTTCATTGTTGATTAACAGGGCGCTAGTGGCCTCACTGGCAATATTGAGTACAATTTTCCCTTGCTGGATATAAGGACTAGGAACAATAACACCTGCTTTTGAGCAATCAACCAAGATGTGCGGCGTTAACCCAGAATCCTCCATCCACTGATGATAGGCACGAATTAAATAAGGCGCTACCGAAACTTTTGCCATAAAGGTTTATTAAGCGTTGTATTCTTTCTCGCAGTCGGTAAGGCTTTCTTTAAAGCTATCCTTGCTAAATAGTCGTTTAGCATAATCATGAATTGGCTTAGCTTTGGCGCCTAAGTCAATATCAAGTTTTTTAAGTCGCCATAAAAGCGGCGCCAAACAAGCATCAACAATGGTCATATCATCGCTCTTAAAGTAAGGCTGATAAGCAAATAAAGGAATAAGTTCGATTAGGTTGCTTGATAGAATTTTACGCGCTTCATTGGCTTCTTTTTTACTGCCAGTTTGAATAGCGTTAACCAGCTCATACCAACAACCAGCAGAGCGAGTAAATCTAAAGATTAAAAGGCGTTTTTCAGCTTTTTCAATCGGATCAACTGGTAGCAATGGTGGGAATGGAAAGCGCTCATCTAGATATTCAGTGATGACGGACAAATCATATAGCACCATGCCTCGATCAAACAAGGTTGGTAGTGATTGACAAGGGTTAAGCTCTAAAATTTCCTCAGGCATTTGATCAATTTTTAAGTTGACCACTTCTCTTTCAATATTTTTTTCCGCCATAATGAAACGCACTGCATGTGATTCCATTTCTTCAGCAGAAGCATAAAGTGTGGTTGAAGCTGGATTGGGTTTGGTTAGCATAATTGTTGTCCTTAAAAAATAAAAAACAGCGCCACTTCAAAAAGAGGCGCTGTTAAATGTGTTGACTAATTGTATCAGAAATTTCTAACTAATTAGTCCTTAGCGCGCCATTTGCCATATTTCACATCTTTCCAGTACTCTTTTTTCAACAAGTAAGAAAGGATGAATAAAACAAATAAAAAGCCCAGTACTTTATAACCCAAATCAACGCGTACCAATTTTGCAGGCTCGCCAACGTAATCTAGGAAGTTGGTAATATCTCTAACGTCCTGGTCAAAGTCTTCTGCTGATTTGTTTTGCTTAAGCTCCCACAAAACATCAGGCATAGAGGCGTTAACTAAGATTTTGTTATTAACACCGAATGGGCGGGTGTCGTCTTTATAAAAGCTACGCAAGTAGGTGTAAACCCAGTCTACGCCTTTTGAACGAGAAACTAAAGACAAGTCTGGCGGCGTTGTGCCGAACCATTTTTCCGCGCCTGCTTTAGACATTGAAGATGTAATTGTTCCACCAATTTTGTCACCGCTAAACATTAGGTTTTTTTCAACATCAGCATCAGAGATGTTGAGATCTTTGCCAATGCGGTTATAACGCATAAATTCAATTGAGTGACAACCAGAACAATAGTTCATGAATAAACTGGCACCATTTTGAAGTGATTTTTGGTCATTTATATCTGTATTAGCGTGGTCTAGTGGTGCGCCACCAGCAGCTAGCACGCTAAATGAGAGTGTCAAGCCAGCTAAAACAGAGGTTGTTGTTTTTAATAATTTTTTCATTTTATTTCTCCGTTACTCGTGCAGGCACTTCTTTGGTTTTGCCGATAGAGGTAAACCAAGGCATCAAGATAAAGAAGCCAAAGTAAGCTGCTGTAAAGATTCTTGCCAATAGTGCATTAACTGGCGTCACTGGCTGCATGCCTAACCACCCTAGGATGATGAAGCTAACAACAAAAACACCTAGTGCAACTTTATAAGGCCAAGAGCGGTAGCGGATTGACTTCACTTTTGAGCGATCTAACCACGGCAGTGCTAATAAAATTAACAAGGCTGCAAACATACCAACTACACCTGGGAACTGCGAGCCAAACATTGGTGGGATTGCCCTTAACACTGAGTAGAAAGGTGTTAAGTACCAAAGTGGTGCAATGTGATCAGGGGTCTTTAGTGGATTCGCTTCAACAAAGTTTGCGTGCTCTAAGAAGTAGCCGTTCATTGCTGGTGCAAAGAACACTACTGCTGAGAAGAACATCAAGAACACAACCACACCAACAATGTCTTTCACACTATAGTATGGGTGGAAAGGAATGCCATCTTTAGGAATGCCGTCCTTGTCTTTGTTCTTTTTAATTTCAACGCCGTCAGGGTTGTTTGAGCCCACTGTGTGCAGCGCAACAATGTGTAAGAATACCAACACAACCAAGATTAATGGCAGTGCAATCACATGCAATGAGAAGAAACGATTAAGTGCTGGATCACCAACAGCATAGTCACCTAAGATCCACACCAATAGGT
>JABGOT010000042.1 GCA_018648985.1 Candidatus Ruthturnera sp. | reverse complement strand
CGAATTTCAATCAAAAGGTCGTGCGCTAATGGTGGATCTATTTCTTTTTCAAACTCAACAAATTCAGTACCGTTAAATCCGATTGCTTGCATATAAATTACTGTCGGGTATTGCGTTCAATTCGTAACATAACCAGCATCATCACAAACATAATAAAAATCCCTAAAGCGGCAGCAGCAGCGCCTAACATAGCATAGCCAGTGGCTTTTTCTGCTTTTAGTGAACCCATACTCAAGAAGTTGTTTTGCGTTTGTGTGTTAACTTGCTTGGCAAATTCTTGCTCATGCCATTTAACAAACTCATCAACGTTGGTTTTTTCACCACCTACAATAACCATTTGCTTGGTAAGCTTAGCCAAAGATTTTGCATAAGCCAGTTGTAAATTTTGCGGATAACCGTTTGATTTTATTTTGACTAAAATTTTAACTTTTTGTGCTAAATCTGTTTTATCTATCGAGGTGTCTGGCATCATCTCTAGTGCCGCTACAATATCTGCCACTTGCGTATCAAATTCTTGATTAAAAGTGTCGTTTTCTTTTAGATCTGCACTGATTTTTGTCTCTTGAACGCTAATAGGATTTTGATAATCTGCAAAGTTAATCACCGGTGTGTCAATTTGATCGCTCGCCTCAATGTTGATTTTTTGATAACTGGTAACACCTAGAAAAATAACCGCAACAAATGCAAGCATTGCAAATAGCAAACCTAGACGTTGCACGATTTTAAAAAAGTTCTTTTCGATTGATCTCAACATAATTAACTATCCTTTTAAAATATCCTTAGCACCTAATGAAATCAACTGGTCGGCTAAAGCCACACCCAATTGCTCCGCTTCATTAACATGCCCACTAACACGTTCTTTCAAAATAACGCCAGATTCTACATTACCCACCAAGCCTGTTAAGGTCATTTGATCACCGTCAATCGTAGAATATCCGGCAATTGGCACCGAGCACCCACCCTCAAGCTGTGCATTCATGGCACGTTCAGCATTTATTCTATAGGTTGTTTCAGTGTCAACCAGTGGTGCAATTAAATCTAAAATTGCTTGGTCACCTTCACGAATCTCAATACCAACTGCGCCTTGGCCAACTGCTGGTAAAGATTGTTCGGCGGGTATTTGTTGTTTGATTCGATCTTCAAATTCAAGGCGAATAAGCCCAGCGCAAGCCAGAATAATGGCATCAAACTCACCATCATCAAGTTTTTGGAGTCGTGTGTTGACATTGCCACGCAAATCTAGGATTTCTAAATCGGGCCTGGTGGCCTTGAGCTGTACAATGCGACGCATTGAACAAGTGCCAACTTTGGCGCCTTGTGGTAAATCGCTGATCTTGTCAAACTTATTAGACACAAATGCATCAAATGGATTTTCACGTTTAAGGATTGCACCAAGCTCAAAACCTGCTGGCACTTCGTACGGCACGTCTTTCATAGAATGAACAGCAATATCTGCATCACCTGCTAACATGCCTTGCTCTAACTCTTTGATAAACAAGCCTTTTCCGCCGATTTTTGACAAGGGTGAATTGAGTATTTGATCACCTTTTGTGGTCATTTTAACCAGCTCAACCTTTAGGCCAGGGTGGTGGGCTTCTAGTCGTGCTTTAACATGCTCTGCTTGCCAAAGCGCTAAGGGACTTTTACGTGTTGCAATTCTTAAAGTTTTATTCATTTCTTTGTATTAAAATAAGGCAAATGATTCGATACGGTTTACTATTTTTATTGCTTTTTACAAATGTCAGTATAGCTGAAGAACTTACTCTGCCAGTTGCAAAAGACTTTTTAATGGATTCCCAAAAAGTTTGGAAACAAAAAACTCCTATTTTAATAATGTTTTCCATCCCTGGCTGTGGATATTGCAAAAAAATCAAAGAAGATATCTTAAGCCCAATGGCACAGATGGAAGAATACAATGACAAAATTATTATTCGTCATGTTGACGCTAGTAGTTTTGATGAAATTAACAATTTTTACAATGAAGCCGTTTCTCACAACGAATTTTCCTTTGCGCGTGCTATTAACTTTTTTCCAACAGTGGTTCTGGTTGACAATTACGGCTCAACCCTAGGTAAAATTGTTGGCGTTCCTAATGAAGAAATGTATTGGAACGATCTAGATGAAGTGATTGAAAAATCAACCAAAAAATTACATCAACGAATGGGTGCAACCTTATGACAACAAAAACTAATCAATCTTGGGGTGGACGTTTTAACGAGCCGACTGATGAGTTCGTAAAGATTTTTGGCGCTTCGGTGTTTTTTGACAAAATTTTAGCACCGTACGATATCCAAGGCTCAATTGCACACGCGACAATGCTCAGTGAAGTTGGTATTCTCACGGCAGATGAAAAAGACCAAGTCATTAAGGGGCTTAATCAAATTTTAGGTGAAATTGAAGCGGGTGAATTTGAGTGGTCAGTGACACTTGAAGATGTACACATGAATATTGAATCGCGTCTCACCGCTATTTGTGGCGATGCAGGCAAAAAACTTCACACCGGTCGCTCACGTAACGACCAAGTAGCTACTGATATTCGTTTATATCTACGCGATCAAGTTGATGAGATTAGTACAGAAATCAAACGCCTGCAATTAGCATTGCTCGACTTAGCTGAAAAAGAAGCGAGCACGATTTTGCCGGGCTTTACTCACTTACAAGCCGCTCAACCAATTAGCTTTGGACACCACATGATGGCATACTTTGAGATGCTATCACGTGATGCTGAACGTTTGTCTGATTGTCAAAAACGTCTCAATACAATGCCATTGGGTAGTGCTGCATTAGCAGGCACAACGTATCCGATTAATCGTGAACGTACGGCTGAACTATTGGACTTTGATCGTATCTGCACCAACTCGCTCGATGGCGTAAGTGATCGAGATTTTGCTATTGAGTTTTTATCAGCAGCCAGCTTAATTATGATGCATTTATCGCGTTTTTCAGAAGAGTTGATTTTGTGGTCAAGTGCGCAGTTTGATTTTGTTGAATTGCCTGATAGTTTTTGCACAGGCTCATCCATCATGCCACAAAAGAAAAACCCTGACGTGCCAGAACTCGTACGTGGCAAAACTGGCCGTGTGTATGGCAACCTGACTTCATTATTAACCATTATGAAGGCACAGCCACTCGCCTACAACAAAGACAACCAAGAAGACAAAGAGCCACTGTTTGATACCGTTGACACGCTCAAGGCTTGCTTGCGTGTGTTTGCTGACATGGTACCAACCATCGAAGCAAAACGTGACAACATGCATAAATCAACCAAAAAAGGCTATACCACTGCAACAGACTTAGCTGATTATTTGGTTAAAAAAGGCTTGCCATTCCGTGATGCGCATGAGGTGGTTGGTCAATCAGTTTCTTATGGCATTGAACACCAAAAAGATCTTAGTGAGCTAAGCC
>JABGOT010000043.1 GCA_018648985.1 Candidatus Ruthturnera sp. | reverse complement strand
ACACCATAACGATTCATAATTAAGTGACGTTTTCAGTTTTAGGCTTTGTCTCAGTCTTAGGTTTTGTTTCAGCCTTAGGCTTTGTCTCAACTTTAGGCTTTACTTCAGATTTTGGCTTTTGCTGTGCTTTATCTTGAGGCTTTGGTTGTGACTGTGGCTTAGCCTGTGGTTTGTCTTTAGGCTTATTTTGTGCTTTTTTATCTTTGTCATTCTGAGGCTTATTTTTCCCCTGAGGCTTAGGTTTTTGCTGCTGCTGTTTATTTTGAGGGCGCTGCTGATTTTGATTCTGAGCGTTTCCTTGGTTTTTATTACGGTTTTTATTACGGTTCCTGTTACGGTTTCTATTACGATTACGATTATTTTGATTAGCAGATTTTTTATTTGGTTTCTTTTTCTTGGTGCCAAATAGTGCTTTTTTAATCTTTTCAATTAATGAAAGTTGTTTTTTCTCAGGCACGCGTGTTTCTGGTCGATTCATATTAACTACAGGTTCTTCAGCTGTGTTAGCCAGGCCATTTTCAGCTACGCTGTGTTGTGGTTTAGAAATACCCTGGTAGCTTTTATGCTGTGATTTTTTATCACCTTTTTGCTTGTTAATATTAAAGTTAGGGAACTGCATGTAAGGGTTAGGCAGTAGCGTTATTTTGATCCCATGCTTGTTCTCCAATCTAGTGATATCACTACGCTTTTCATTAAGCAGGTAGGTAATAACATCAACGCTAGACTGAATAGTTAAACGCTGTGTTTGGTTAGAAGCGTTACAACCATCTTCTAATTGTCTTAATATAGTTAGCGCCAAGCTTGGTACCGTTGGCGTGGTGCCACTACCATTACATTGTGGGCAAGATTTTTCAACCGATTCAGTGACCGAACTCATTAAGCGCTGTCTTGACATTTCAAGCAAGCCAAATTGTGAAATTGTGCCAATTTGGATACGCGCACGATCTGAATTTGTGGCTTTTTCCATGGCTTTTTCAATTGATTTTCGGTGCTCTTCAGATGACATGTCGATAAAGTCAATCACCACTAAACCGCCAATATCGCGCAGTTGTATTTGGATAGCGATTTCTTTAGCGGCTTCTAGGTTGGTGTTGTAAGCAGTTTCTTCAATGTCAGAACCTTTGGTTGCACGAGCAGAGTTAATGTCAATTGCTGTTAATGCTTCAGTTGTATCAAAGACAATGGTCGCACCTGTACGTAGGGATACTTCTCGGTTAAAGACGCTTCTAACTTGGTTTTCAACACCCATGTGGTTAAACAAAGAGTGTTCAGAAACATCAAAGAGTTTAATGCGATCTAGGTAGTGAGGCAAAACAAAACTAACGAATTCTTTGGCATTTTGAAAAGTCTCTAAATCATCGATAATAACACTGTCAGTGTCTTCACGTAAATAGTCTCTCAAAGTACGAATAACAATATCACTTTCTTGGTAAATTAAGAAAGGTGCTGAGCCTTTTTCTGCAGCGTTGTTAATTGAACTCCACAGCTCTGATAAGTAATCAACTTCCCATTGTAGCTCTTCTAAACTTTTGCCAGAGCCCGCAGTACGAATGATTAAGCCAGAGTTTTCCGGCATGGTAATTTTCTGAATTACTTCTTTAAGTGATTGTCTTTCTGTTGAAGTAATTTGGCGTGAAATACCATGGCTTTTTGGATTGTTTGGCGTTAGGATCATGTAAGCGCCAGCCAGGTTAATATAAGTACTTAGAGCTGCACCTTTATTACCACGTTCTTCTTTTTCAACTTGAACAATAATCTCTTGTCCTTCTTTTAGAACATCAGAGATAGTGAGCTTATCACCTTTGGCTTTAGCGCCATTGTAGAGGCTTTCAGCTACTTCTTTGAAAGGTAGGAAGCCTTGTCTTTCTTTGCCGTAATCGACAAAAGCAGCTTCTAGAGATTGCTCAACTCGGGAGATTTTCCCTTTGTAAATATTGCCTTTATTCTTTTGATTAAGGCTGGTTTCTATATTAAGATCAGTGAGTTTTTTGTTCTTGACAATGCCAACTCGGATCTCTTCTTTGTGAGTTGCATTGATTAAAATATGATTCATGGTTTAGTCCTATTGACGGACTTTTTTCCACGTATAGAGGTTCAACACATACGTGCTGAATTGATATTAAAATTTGATTTATTTGATTCATAAATGATTCAAAAACCTATTCCTTAAAGGGTTTGTACCCTATTTTATCTTTATTACCGATAATGGATAATAAATGATTATGTTGCTCTATATGTGGCAAAAAAAAGCCCAAAATATTTATCGTAGTTTTTGTGGTGTTTCGTCTAGCACAAAAACGTTTAAAAAAATTCTTGTTGCTGATGTGGGTGTATCTTATGTCATCAAGCGTCTCAATTATATCACAAAAAACTTACTGGTTTAATGTCCGACCACCATCAACACTGATAATTTGTCCGGTGATGTAGGGTGAGTTTGCTAAAAATAAAACAGTATTGGCAATATCGGTTGCATCGCCTTGCTTACCTAAGGCGATTTTATTTAACATTTTATTTTTTTGCTCATCGGTTAACGATGCTTCGTTTTCTGGCCATAGAATAGAACCAGGGGAAACACCACAAACGCGTATTTCTGGTGCTAATTCTTTGGCTAGTGTTTTAGTCATCATCGCAATACCAGCCTTAGAAATATTATAAATTGCATGATTTTTGAGCGGACGCTCAGCGTGAATGTCAACAATATTAATAATACAACCAGAGGTTTTCTTTAGAGCGGCTGTTAATGACTGAGATAGGAAAAAAGGCGCCATCAGATTGGTACCCATAATGTTATTCCAAATATCTTGATTAACTTCTTCAACGGCTGTCGGGTAAAAAACAGAGGCGTTATTGACCAAAACATCTAATTGTTCAATACTTTGGCTTAATGCTTGAATATCATCAAGGTTAGATAACTCTGCCTGCACAATGGTGGCAGAATCACTACGTTGAACATTGAGTGTCTGAGCCAGTGTTTCAGCAGTTTGTTTTGAATGTCGATAGTGAATAATGATGTTGTAGCCATTGTTATGTAGCGTTTGCGCAATCTGCGCACCAATACGTTGTGCACCGCCGGTGATTAATGCTGTTTTCATATAAAATACGGATTCAATGAACCTTGAAGAAATAATCAAAAACACCATTATACAAAAAGCTAGCCCTATAGGTTTCGATGAATTTATGGATTTAGCATTGTATTATCCAACACAAGGTTATTACAGTGGTGGTGCGCAGAAGTTTGGCGAGCAAGGGGACTTTATCACTGCGCCTGAAACTTCAGATCTATTCGGATTTTGTTTAGCACGTCAATGTGCACAGGTATTGGATGGCGATAACAGTATTTTAGAATTTGGCGCAGGTAGTGGAATATTGGCGACGCAAGTTTTATTTGAGTTAGGTCGACTTAATAATTTGCCAAAAAAATATTATATTCTTGAACTCAGCGCTGAACTCAAGCAACGACAAAAAGAAACAATTACCAAAGTTTTGCCAGAATTACTTGATAGAGTTGTATGGCTAAAT
>JABGOT010000067.1 GCA_018648985.1 Candidatus Ruthturnera sp. | reverse complement strand
GTTAATTTTTCAGATATAGCTGACCAAGCGCAACGAAGTGGTTTTGATATTAATGGCTATGCCACACAGGCCATGTTTTTAATTTCATTGGGGATTGATGAATACCTAGTAGCTGAAACTGATGAAAATAAGCGTGTTACACTTGCACAACAAGTTAAACAATTGGTGTTACCCAGTGCCATGGGAGAGAGCTTTAAGGTGTTGGCATTGACAAAAAAACTACCGGTAAAATTAAAAGGATTTACCGAGCAAAATTTAACACATAAGTTATAAACTGGCAAAAACTCTATGGATTTATTACAAACAATCGTATTAGCACTGGTTCAGGGCTTAAGTGAATTTCTGCCCATCTCATCGTCGGCGCACTTAATTTTAGTACCAAAGATAACGGACTGGCCCGACCAAGGTTTGGCGTTTGATGTGGTGGTTCATTTAGGCACATTGACCGCGGTTGTTTATTATTATCTAGACACACTTAGGTCGTTGTCTAACGACCTTTACGCATCAATTATTAAGCGTCAAAGTACTGGTGAATCTAAATTAGCATGGGGGGTGTTATTAGGCACAATTCCAGTTGGTCTTGCTGGTCTGCTATTTAAAGATGTTATTGCACTCAATTTACGCTCATTAGAAGTAATTGCTTACGCTACTTTGATATTTGGCATCCTACTAGGGGTTGCCAGCTGGTTTAATACAAATAACACCATCCCTAGAAAGTTAATAAATTGGCATGATATTTTGTTTATTAGTTTAATGCAGACTTTAGCATTGATTCCGGGAACCTCTCGATCTGGCATCGTTATCACTGCAGGACTATTAATTGGCCTGTCGAAACAAATGTCAATTCAATTTGCTTTTCTATTATCTATTCCTGTGATTGCTATAGCCTCAGTATCAATACTGATAGACTTATACGCTCAACCTCAAATAGTAAATGTAAGCTTACTATTTTTAGGATTTGTAATTTCAATGTTGAGCTCATACTTTACAATTGTTTTTTTTATTAAGTTATTGGACAGAATCGGTATGATGCCATTTGTTGTGTATAGATTATTATTAGGCATATATTTATTGACGTTATGAAAACCTTTGTTTTTAAATTAAAACCGTTTTTATTATTAAACTTTTTGGCTTTAATTATTTTGTACAGCTGGGTTAATAGTAACACCAGGGTTTATTGGGATATTTTAGACCTTTGGTCTTTTGAAATACTTAATGGCTCATTATTGCAATCAAGTCAATTTTGGAGCGGAACGTGGGCTGTCTTAAGTGTTCGAATTGCAGATATATTCCCATTATTTTTTATTTTATTATTTTTTTATTATGATAAGGTTTTGTTTGAAAAGAGCCAACGAATTTATGGGTTAGTTGCCTTTGTATCAATGTTAATGTTAATGTTAATTGTTAGAGAATTTTTAGATTTTTATATTGACTATAAGGGTCTAGGCCGCCCTAGTCCATCGTTACAGCTTGATTCTGTGGTATGGCTGTCCGAACTCTATCCTAATTTATCTTTAAAAGACTCTTCTGGCTCTAGCTTTCCTGGTGATCATGCGGCAGTATTAATTACTTGGCTTGGGTTTTGTTTGTTTTTTATTCGAAATTTTTGGAGTTGGGCTGCTATTTTATTGGTGATATTTTTTTCATTGCCCAGGCTAATTGCTGGAGCGCACTGGTTGAGCGATGTCTTAGTGGGAGGGGTTGGTATTGCACTTATTAGCTTGGCATTTGGGTTGTACACACCAGTATTAAATCATATTAATGGTTTTTTTAATAAGTGGGCTGACAGAATTTTAAAGTATGACTGAGCCTCAGGCAATTTATCGCAAAGATTACCAGCCAAGTGCGTATTTAATCCGTACTACAGAGCTGAGTTTTGACTTGTCTGAAGATGAAACCATTGTTTTGTCTAAGGTGCGTTATTATCAAAATCCAAATTCAACTTGCAAAGAGTGCAGTTTATTTTTAAATGGCGTTAATTTAGAATTAGTTTCAATTTCGATTGATGGTGTGCAGCCTAATTATCAGTTGGTTGACGAAGGATTGGAGTTGAGTGATTTACCGGATGAATTTACACTAGAGGTTGCCACACGCATTCATCCAGAAAAAAATACCAGTCTGAATGGTTTGTATCAATCTAGCGGTAATTTTTGTACACAGTGTGAAGCGCATGGGTTTAGGCAAATTACTTATTATCTCGACAGGCCTGATGTGCTCAGTGTCTTTACTACACACATCAAGGCTAACCCTGAGTATTACCCAATATTACTAAGTAATGGTAATTTAATCAACTCAAAGCCAGGTGAAGTAACGTGGCATGATCCTAGCCTTAAGCCTTGTTATTTGTTTGCTTTAGTGGCAGGTGATTTTGCCGTATTGGAGGATACTTACACCACCATTAGTGGCAATGAGGTTGCATTAAAGATTTATGTTGAATCGCATAATATTGACAAAACTCAATTTGCGATGGATTCACTTAAGCGCTCATTTGCATGGGACGAACAACGCTTTGGTCTTGAATATGATTTAGATATTTATATGATTGTTGCTGTGGATGATTTCAATATGGGGGCAATGGAAAACAAAGGCCTTAATATTTTTAACTCTACCTATGTATTGGCTAACCCAGATACAGCAACTGACAAAGATTTTATTAATGTTGAAGCAGTGATAGGGCATGAGTATTTTCATAATTGGACGGGCAATAGAGTAACTTGCCAGGATTGGTTTCAACTAAGCTTAAAAGAAGGGTTAACTGTTTTTAGAGATCAAGAATTTACTTCTGATTTACACTCTCGATCAATTAAACGTATTGAAGATGTGAACGGTTTGCGCACTTTTCAGTTTGCCGAAGATGCCGGCCCGATGAAACATCCGGTAAGGCCAGAGTCATATATCGAGATGAATAACTTTTACACCTTTACTGTGTACGAAAAAGGCGCTGAAGTGATTCGTATGATTCATACGCTCTTGGGTGAAGCTGGATTTCAAAGCGGTATGAAGCTTTATTTTGAGCGCTTTGATGGTAAAGCAGTAACGATTGATGATTTTGTGGCTGCAATGAGTGATGCCAATGATTTTGATTTCAAACCTTTCATGACTTGGTACTCACAGCCGGGTACGCCTGAAGTTGAAGTGAGCACCACATATGATGCCCAGCAGAAAATTTACAAAGCAACTTTTAAACAAAAAGGCGAGCACACTTACTATTTGCCGATTCGTTATGGCTTGATAGATCAACAAGGTAAGGAGGTTGATCAAGGTATTTTGGTGCTAGATCAAAAGCAAAGAGCATTTGAGTTTAAAAATATTAAAGACGAGCCAATCCCATCTTGGTTGCGCGGTTTTTCAGCGCCTATTAAGTTGACTTCAGAACTTAGTGTTGAGCAAAAAATATTTTTATGTGAGCACGATACCGATGCTTTTAGTCGTTGGGGCAATGCGCAAGCGCTATGGTTGTCATTAATACTTAACCCCACCCAGATTGATGAAGATGCGTTGTTTAATGCTTTTGAAAGTATTTTAAGCAAAGAAACCGATAATGCACT
>JABGOT010000052.1 GCA_018648985.1 Candidatus Ruthturnera sp. | reverse complement strand
GGATTGGGACAAAACTTCAAGCGTTGATTACAACCAAGGTCAAATCGAGTGGTTCAAAGGTGGTGAGTTAAATGTTGCTTACAATTGCATTGATCGTCATCTGAGTGAGCACGCTGATCAAGTGGCTATTATTTGGGAAGGCGATAACCCTGATGTCAGTGAGTCGGTTACTTACCAGCAGTTGCACGACAAGGTCGCAAAATTTGCCAATGGTTTGAAAAAACTGGGTGTTAAAAAAGGCGACCGTGTTTGTATTTATATGCCCATGATTCTTGAGGCGAGTTACGCCATGCTAGCTTGTGCGCGTATTGGCGCGATTCATTCAGTGGTATTTGGTGGGTTTTCCCCCGAAGCGCTTAAAGATAGAATCTTAGACTCAGAATGCAAGATTGTTATTACCGCTGATAAAGGTGTGCGTGGCGGTAAATCAATTCCACTAAAAGCAAATGTTGATAAAGCGATCGGTGCTTGTGAATGTGTCGATGCAGTAATTGTAGTTAAGCATACTAAGGGAGAAGTGCATTGGGGTGCTAAAGATGTCTGGTATCACGAATTGGTTAATGATGTGCCGGCCGATTGCCCATGTGAATCTTATGATGCGGAAACACCATTGTTTATTCTTTATACCTCAGGTTCAACGGGAAAACCTAAAGGCGTGTTACACACTTCTGGTGGTTATTTGCTTTATGCGGCGATGACACACAAATACACCTTTGATTATCAAGATGGCGATGTGTATTGGTGTACAGCCGATGTAGGCTGGGTAACAGGGCATTCTTATATTGTGTATGGACCGTTGGCTAATGGTGCAACAACCTTGATGTTTGAAGGCATTCCGACGTATCCAGATGCTTCACGTTTTTGGCAAGTGATTGATAAGCACCAAGTGAATATATTTTATACAGCACCAACCGCTATTCGCGCATTGATGGGTGCGGGTGATGAATTTGTTAATAAGACAGACCGTTCAAGTTTGCGTGTATTGGGTACAGTGGGTGAGCCAATTAACCCTGAAGCCTGGGAATGGTATTACCATACGATTGGACAAGGTAATTGCCCTGTAGTTGATACTTGGTGGCAAACTGAAACAGGTGGCCACATGATTACGCCAATGCCTTACGCTACTGCGCTCAAGCCAGGGTCGGCAAGCATGCCATTTTTTGGTATTGAGCCACAAGTGGTGAATGAGCAGGGCGAAGTGTTAGAGGGTGAAGCCGAAGGTATTTTGGTGTTAGCAAGATCTTGGCCAGGGCAAATGCGTACACTTTACAATAATCACGAACGCTTTATGGAGGCTTATTTCACAACCTTTCCAGGCAAGTATTTTGCTGGCGATGGGGTGAAGCGTGATAGCGATAGGTACTATTGGATTACTGGACGAGTGGATGATGTTTTAAATATTTCAGGTCATCGTCTAGGTACTGCGGAAATTGAATCAGCCTTGGTACTGCACGAGAATGTATCAGAGGCTGCAGTCGTTGGTTATCCGCATGATATTAAGGGCCAGGGTATTTATGCTTATGTTTCAATCATGAATGGCGTTGAACCAACAGATAAGCTAAAAACTGAGCTGGTTAAATTGGTCCGCTCTGAAATTGGGCCAATTGCCACGGTAGACAAAATTCAGTTTGCACCGGGTTTGCCAAAAACACGTTCTGGAAAAATTATGCGCCGTATCTTACGTAAGATTGCTGAGGATGATTATGATAACTTGGGTGACACATCCACTTTGGCAGAGCCAGAAGTGGTTGAGGATTTAATCAATAATAGAGTGGGTTAATTATTGTTTAGCAGTTTGAAGTTTTTTCAAACCTTTTTTAACCTTGTCTTTTAAGCTAACTTCACACTGTTGATGATAGTTGTCTTGCATTTGAGCATCAAGTGACACTACTTTGTTAAATACTTTTTCTTCTAAATCTATGGTGTTTTTAATGTTGGCACAGTAGTTGTTAATCTCTTCTGTGGTGTAAGAGATTAAAGTTGCTACACCAATAGCAGGAACGATAAGGCCAGTTACTGCAATACCAGTTGAGGTTTCTTTTAGCTCATCAATTCGTGCCATGTTTTTAACAACAGTGGTTTTATTTTGAGTTTCAAATATACCTTTAAGGTAGTCTATTTTCTCACCTGAAATTTGTAGTTTTTGTTGTGTATTTTCTAAAGAGCCTTTTAGTGATTTAACTTCACCACGTGCATCGTGTATTTGAGATATTTCACTGTCTAAAACACTAGATTTTCCTGTTGCTAATACAAGTTTTTTCTGTGTTTCTTGTAAAGCAGAGCGAGCAGCAACTAACTGGTCGTTTAAATCTTCTAAAACAGATGTATTGGTGCTGTTTTTAGTTTCAGTGTTAGATTGCACTGCAGATATCTTGGTGTTGTATTCAGTGGTAATACTAGTGACTTCTTGTTTTAGCTCGTTAATTTGGCCGTTATAAAAGAAAAAACCAGCAACTAAAGCAATACTAAGCGTGATTGATGCAAAAAGTGATTTGTTTTCCATGATAGTTCCTCAAAATAATTAAGTGTTTTAATAGCTGCGTATTATACACTATTTTGGAAACTATATAAGAATATTATTATATTTTAATATATAAAATAAATTAAGTTATTTCAACCACTTGGCGGCTTGCTTGGCGTAATAAGTTAAAATTCCATCAGCACCAGCGCGCTTAAAAGAAAGCAGGGTTTCAAGTACGACCGGTTGCTCGTTAATCCAGCCATTTTGGCTGGCTGCCTTTAGCATGGCGTACTCACCACTCACATGGTAGGCAAAGGTCGGCATGCCAAATGTTTGCTTAACTTGATGTACGATATCTAAGTAGGGCAGACCCGGCTTAATCATCACCATATCTGCACCTTCTTCAATATCCAGGCCCACTTCGCGAATGGCTTCATTGGCGTTAGCTGGGTCCATTTGATAAGTTTCTTTACTAGACTCACCCAAATTTTTAGCAGAACCGACTGCATCACGAAACGGCCCGTAGTAGTTAGAGGCGTATTTGGCAGAGTAAGCTAAAATATTGGTATGAATAAAGCCATCTTCTTCAAGTGCTTCTCGAATAGCGCCAATGCGCCCATCCATCATGTCTGATGGTGCCACAATATCTGCACCGGCTTGCGCATGTGAAAGCGCTTGCTTGACCAAAACTTCAGTGGTTTCATCATTGAGCACATAGCCACTATCATCGATTAGACCATCTTGTCCATGCGTGGTAAATGGATCTAGTGCGACATCTGTAATCACAGCTAGTGCCGGATGGTTTACTTTAAGTGCACGAACAGCTTGTTGTGCCAAACCGTCTTCATTAAAAGCCTCTTCAGCACCTAATGATTTTTTATCTTCCGACACCACTGGAAATAAAGCCACTGCCTGAATGCCCAACTCTACCAATTCACCTGCTTCAATGAGTAGTTGATCAATACTTAAGCGTTCAATATCTGGCATAGAATCAATATTTTGACGCTGATTTTCGCCTTCGACAACAAAAATAGGAAAGATTAAATCATCCACTGTCAGGGTGTTTTCACGCATTAATTCACGGGTATATGCGTGTTTTCTCATACGACGT
>JABGOT010000127.1 GCA_018648985.1 Candidatus Ruthturnera sp. | reverse complement strand
CCCTAATGGTGATATTAATATTTCACAAAATTTATTACGATTATTAAACCAAGTTGATAAGCTGGCGAATGATAAAAATGACAGCTACTTATCAACCGAATTATTTCTACTGGCTGTGATTCAAAGTAATGATATCGCTAGTAAAATTTTAAAAGATTGTGGTGCTAACCAACAAGACTTAAGTGCTGCAATTGATACCCTTAGAGGAGGACAAAGCGTGAATGATCAAAATGCAGAAACACAAAGAGACGCACTAAACAAATACACACAAGATTTAACTCAACTGGCAATTGATGGGAAGCTAGATCCTGTTATTGGTCGTGATGGTGAAATTCGTCGTGCCATTCAAGTATTGCAGCGTCGCACTAAAAACAACCCAGTACTCATTGGTGAGCCAGGTGTTGGTAAAACTGCGATTGCTGAAGGCTTAGCACAACGCATTATTAATAACGAAGTACCAGAAGGCATTAAAGGCAAACGCTTACTCTCTTTAGATATGGCAGCACTAGTTGCAGGTGCAAAATATAAAGGTGAATTTGAAGAAAGAATGAAAGCCGTACTAAACGATCTTGAAGCAGAAAACGGTCAAGTAATATTGTTTATCGATGAATTACATACAATGATGGGCGCAGGAAAAGGCGAAGGGTCTATGGATGCTGGAAACATGCTTAAACCAGCACTGGCACGTGGTGATCTGCATTGCATGGGCGCAACTACATTAAATGAATATCGTGAGCATATTGAAAAAGACTCTGCCATGGAGCGCCGATTCCAAAAAGTACTGGTTGATGAACCCACCCAAGAAGATACGATTGCGATCTTGCGCGGACTAAAAGAAAAATACGAAGTTCATCATGGTGTAGAAATTACTGATCCTGCAATTATTGCTGCGGTTACTTATTCAACACGCTACATTACCGATAGGCAATTACCCGATAAAGCCATTGATTTGATTGATGAAGCTGCGTCACAAATTCGCATGGAGATTGATTCAAAACCTGAATCAATGGATAAACTTGACCGTAAATTAGTGCAGCTAAAAATTGAACGCATGGCGCTAAAGAAAGAAAAGGATAAATCAAGTAAAGAGCGATTTAAGGAATTAGAAAAAACCATTAATAAGCTTGAAAAAGAATACAGCGATTTTGAAGAAATCTGGAAAAAAGAAAAATCTGTGGTGCAAGGCGCACAACATTTAAAAGAAGAATTGGAACAAGCTAAAACTGATTTTGAATTGGCACATCGCAATAATGATTTGGCAAAAATGAGTGAACTTCAATATGGAAAAATTCCTGAACTTGAAGCCAAAATCATCCAGGCTGAATCTGATGATGGGCAAGATATGACCCTACTTCGTAATAAAGTTACTGAAGATGAAATTGCCCATATTGTTGCGCGCTGGACAGGTATCCCTGTTGACAAAATGATGGAAGGTGAAAAGGACAAGCTTTTACAAATGGAAAGTATCATTCATAAGCGTTTAGTTGGACAAGATAAAGCAGTTAAAGTAATTTCTGATGCTGTGCGTCGTTCACGTGCAGGTTTGTCTGATCCTAATCGTCCTGATGGTTCATTTTTATTTATGGGCCCTACTGGTGTGGGTAAAACTGAGCTTACTAAAGCATTAGCTGATTTCTTATTTGATACCGAGCAAGCCATTGTGCGAGTGGACATGAGTGAGTTTATGGAAAAACATTCGGTTTCTCGTTTGATTGGCGCACCTCCGGGTTATGTAGGCTATGAGCAAGGCGGTGTATTAACCGAAGCTGTGCGTCGCAAGCCTTACTCTATCATTTTATTAGATGAAGTAGAAAAAGCCCATCCCGATGTGTTCAATGTGCTTTTACAAGTGCTTGATGATGGTCGCTTAACTGATGGCCAAGGTCGAACAGTTGACTTTAAAAATACCGTAATTGTAATGACTTCAAATCTAGGCTCGCATCTGATTCAAGAAAACCCTGGTAAAGATATGAGTGCAGAGCTAACCAAATTAGTTGGTGAGCATTTCCGCCCTGAATTTGTCAATCGTATCGATGAAATTGTCACCTTTGATAGTTTGGGTAAAGATCAAATTTCTGGCATTGCCAAGATTCAAATCGAAATACTACAGTCTCGCCTTGCTGATTTAGAACTTAAGTTGTCACTCAGTGATCAAGCAATAGCTCTGATTGTTGACAGGGGTTATGACCCTGTATTTGGCGCTAGACCACTCAAAAGAACTATTCAGCAGCTTTTAGAGAATCCACTTTCTCAAAAAATACTTGCTGGAGAGTTTTTGCCTGGGTCAACTATCAATGCCGATGTTGTCAATAACGAGATAGCTTTTTCTTAAAAGCACTAAGCCCCTATCTTCTGTATAGCTTGATATAATCAAGCCTTATGGAAGATTATATAAAAATTGCAAAAAATGGTTTGTGGAATAACAACCAAGCCTTGGTTGCATTATTAGGCCTATGTCCACTATTAGCAGTCACCAACAATGTGGTTAATTCTATCGCACTTGGGTTAGCTACAACCTTTGTGTTGGTTGCTTCAAACACAACAATCTCTATCTTTCGTCATCACGTCTCGAAAGAAGTGCGCATCCCTATTTTTGTTTTACTGATCGCATCATTTGTGACCATTGTTGAATTATTAATGCAATCCTATTTTTATGATTTGTATTTAATTTTAGGTATTTTTGTGCCACTGATTGTAACCAATTGTGCCATTCTAGGCAGGGCAGAGGCGTATGCCAGCAAAAATACTTGGGGTAAATCAGCGCTCGACGGCCTAATGATGGGTATTGGTTTTTCGTTGGTGTTGATTCTATTAGGTGCAATGCGTGAACTGATTGGCGCCGGCACTTTGTTCGACCAATCTAGCTTGCTACTCGGTAGCTTGGGTGATACACTAAGCGTCACGGTGTTTGATGATTACCAAGGTACTTTATTGGCAATTTTGCCGCCGGGGGCGTTTATTGGTTTAGGGCTGATTGTTGCTGTAAAAAATTTCATTGATTTAAAAAAAACTTAAATAAGAGGAGAGAAACCATGAAAAAACTAATTTTATTATTAACCAGTTTAATGGCGATTGGTGTTAACGCTGAAGGTGAAGTAACTAAAGAGGTGTTTATTTCACCCGGTGTTGTATCAATTGATATTACTCACCAAGGCGAGGTAGTCAAACTACAAAGAGACCAAGATAGAGACAATGAAATCTCGAGTTTTTATGTAAAAACTACGCGTGGAAAAATCCAAAAAATGCATCCATTCGCACCGCATGCAGTTGACACTATTGGTGAGCTTGATGTCATTGACTACGTTAAGAAAAAATCTGATGGTGATGACACAATTTTAGTAATTGACACACGCACACCTAACTGGCCAGTGATTTCAGGCGGCATCCCAACAGCGGTTAATATTCCTTATACAAGATTTAAAAACAAAGAGAAAGCACTTGAGATTATGGAAGACCAACTTGGTGTTCAGGTGGACGATGTTTATGATTTCTCATATGCTAAAACCTTAGTTATGTATTGCAATGGCGTTTGGTGTGGTCAAACACCGGCGGCGATTACTGCTTTGCTTAAATATGGCTACCCTGCTGCAAAACTTAAATACTACCGTGG
>JABGOT010000161.1:2824-3720 GCA_018648985.1 Candidatus Ruthturnera sp. | reverse complement strand
CAATGGCGGAATATTCACGAGATACTGTATGAGTTTGTAGCTGCTCAACCAAGTTTTTTTGTGCCAGCTCACTACGCGCTACCACCATTAGACCCGAGGTATTTTTATCAAGCCGATGCACAATGCCCACGCGGTCAAGATTAGCCAAAGCTGGATCGTAATACAACAATGCATTCGCTAGTGTGCCGGTCCAATTACCTGCACCCGGATGAGTGACCAAACCCACCGGCTTGTTAATAACAATAATATCGGCATCTTCATACACCACATCAATCGGAATGTCTTCTGGCTGCCAATCATTAGTTTTTTCGGCTTTTATGCTCAGCACTACAACCTCACCACCCAACACTTTCTCTTTAGGTTTAAATGACTTACCATTAATCAATGCACCACCAGAGCGAACCCAAGTGGTAATTTTAGAGCGAGAGTAATCCGGCAATAGCTGCGCCATCGCACTGTCAATGCGTTGACCAATGAGTCTGTCAGGAATGATGATGTTAAGTTGATTCATACGTATTATTTTACTTAGTAATTTTTATTCATACGAGTGGTATTAAAAATGTAATTACGAGCATTTTTTCTTTCTTCAAGGAAGGTTGCTAAATTATTGATTGAGCATAGCGACTTTCTATGTGATTGAAATAATTTAGTGATTTGACGCCGAAGAAAGGAAAAAGGCGATGTAATTTGGCGTCCCGTAAGAGATTCGAACTCCTGTCGCCAGGATGAAATCCTGGAGTCCTGGGCCAGCTAGACGAACGGGACAAACAGATATTTTAATGGAGAAACTTGATTTAAAGGACAAAAAAATAGCCTAGTTTTTACACTAAGCTATTTTAGAATATGGCATCGCCTAGGAGAATCGAACTCCTCTTACTAGGATGAAAACCTAGGGT
>JABGOT010000161.1:0-2814 GCA_018648985.1 Candidatus Ruthturnera sp. | reverse complement strand
GACCCCGACACTGCCAGTGTCGTGCTCTCCCAGCTGAGCTATAGCCCCAAAACTGGTTGCCAAGCAAAAGATGTAAATTATAGTCTCTAAGCAAGAATAGTCAAGACTAGTTTGGTAAAATGTTTGTATAACATCAATGCAAAAATCTCATGCTGGAAAAAACCTTTACTGAAAAAACCTACACTTTAGAGATTCTCTATCATGTGGGCACTTATGAAAACTCCATTCATTTTATTTTTGATCATGCGTCTAAAACTTGCGCGATTATTGACCCTGCTTGGGAAGCAGACCTATTTATTCAAAGAATCATTGACAAAGGCTACACACTTACCGATATCTGGCTGACTCATTGGCATGGCGACCATATGAATGCAGCGGATGAAATTGCCGATAAAACCGGCGCAAAAATAACAGTAGGTGTTAATGAAACCCCTTATTTACAGGTGGAACATTCAGTAACTACAGTCAATGATGGTGAAATTGTCACACTAGGAAACACCCAGGCCAAAATCATCAATACACCTGGACATACTGCTGGTGGTATTTGCTACTTATTAGATGGGCATATCATTGTTGGCGACACGTTGTTTGTTTATGGCGCAGGGCACTGCTCGCTACCAGGTGGCAATGTGCGAGAGTTCTATCATTCTATGCAAAAACTTAAATTGGTTAATGATGACGTTATGCTGCATTGTGGGCATGATTACGGCTGCAAGATTGACACCACTATGAGCGATCAAAAAGCAGGCAATGCTTATCTTTTATTAGACAATGAAGAAGATTTTGTTAAGTATGTTGACGGCATGTCTCAAGGCTTGGTCGCCTACCCTACCCAAGCACTGACTCTAAAAGAAATACAACACATGCTATGATTGGTTTTTTTGGTGGGTCGTTTGACCCTGTGCATTATGGGCATTTAAAAAATGCAGTAGCCATCAAGCAAGAGCTTGGCTTGTCAGCTTTATTTTTGATGCCTTGTGCAGCACCTGTGCATAAGTCTGAACTTCAATTTAGCACCGAACAACGACTAGAAATGCTTAATCTTGCTGTTCAAGAATTTATTGATCTTTCAATCGACACCCGAGAAATTGACAAGCAATCAGCCTCTTACACCATTGACTCTTTGAAGCAAATTCAACAAGATTACCCTGATGATAAAATATTTTTTATTATGGGCGCTGACAGCTTTGATAATATCAATACCTGGAAGCAATACGAGCAATTAAGTGATTACGCAACCTTGGTGGTTTTACCAAGAGCAGGCAGTAATCAAACAAATAATGAAGGTGTTTATTTTTCCAAAGCACCATTGGTTAACATTTCATCTACACAAATTCGAAGTAAAATAGCCAAACACCAAGATTTATCTGGTTTATTGCCAGATACCATTATTCATTACATTGAGCAATTATGAAATTAGAACAACAACTTAAAGTCGTTACTGACACCATTGAAGAATTAAAAGGCGAAGACGTTATCACCTTAAAAGTATTAGATCAAAGCGCTGATATCGAAGCTATTATTGTTGCTACAGGGCGATCTACGCAGCATGTGCGTGGTATTGTTAATAATATTAAGATTGAAGCTAAGCGCCTAGGTATGAAAGTTGTTGGCGTTGAAGGTGCTGAAACTGGCCATTGGATGCTGATTGATTTGGCTGAAGTGGTTGTTCATGTGATGACAGAAAAAACCCGAGAGTTTTACAAGCTTGAAAAACTTTGGTCTAGTACTGATAGTTCTGACGACTAATTTAGATGAAAATCAAGCTGATTGCGATTGGAAAAAAAATGCCAGATTGGATACAAACAGGCATCAATCATTATCAAAAGCAACTACCTGCTTCGCTTAACTTTGAATTAATCACACTTGATGCGCAAAAACGCAAAGGTAAAAATATCGAGCAAATTAAAGCCTTAGAAAGTGAGTTACTAATAAAAGCCACACAAGGCTCAAACTTGGTTATTGCCTTTGATGAAAAAGGCAAACAACACACCACTAAAGACATTGCAAAGCACATGGAAAATTGGCAGCAAAATGGTGACAATATAGCTTTATTAATTGGCGGCGCGGATGGCTTATCTTCCGCCTGCAAGCAGCATGCTAATCAGCTGTGGGGCTTGTCAAACTTAACCTTACCACATTCTATGGCGCGTTTATTAGCTGTTGAGCAAATTTACCGCGCCCATTCATTATTAACCAACCATCCATACCATAGGGAGTAACCATGAAATTAGAACTCATTAGCTTTAAGCTTTGCCCGTTTGTACAGCGCGCCATCATTATCTTAAAAAAACAAAAGATTGATTACGATATTACTTTTATCAACCCAATGGATCCGCCTGATTGGTTCAAAGCTATTTCACCCACTGGTCAAGTGCCTTTATTAAAAGCCAACGATGAGGTGATTTTTGAGTCAAGCGTGATTAGTGAGTTTGCTAACGACATTAGTGAGAATGACCTACACCCAAGTGATGCAATACAAAAAGCTAAAAATCGTGCTTGGATTCAGTTTTCATCTACAATATTTGACGATCTATTTAACCTAGTGACTGGCGATAAAGAAATTTACGCCAAAGCCAAAGAGTCGTTGTTTGGAAAACTTGCCAAAGTTGAATCAGTTAAAGGCAAAGATGTATTTTTTAATGGCGCAGACTTTAATATGATTGACGCAGCCTTTGCGCCCATCTTTATGCGCTTATCATGGATCAATGAATTCACTGATAATGCCTTATCGATCAGTGAATTTAACAACCTTAGCGCTTGGAGCGAGGCAATCTTAGCGGTTGACGAAGTACAAGACTCAGTGTCTGAAGG
>JABGOT010000160.1 GCA_018648985.1 Candidatus Ruthturnera sp. | reverse complement strand
TTAGTAACGCCGCACAGGCCAAGCAGTACCACCAAGAAATTATGAGCGCCCTGCCAGCAGAGTCTAGCTTTACGCCATTGATGGTCCTATATTTAAAAGACAATACCACGCCGGAGCAAGTTCAGACAGCTGTTGATGGTGGTCTAGTCGTTGCAGCTAAGCTTTATCCAGCAGGCGCTACAACTAATTCAGACAGTGGCGTGACCGATATTAAAAATATTTATCCTGCACTAGAGAAGATGCAGCAGACCGGTATGCCGCTATTAGTACATGGAGAAGTGACTGATGCCGCTATTGATATCTTTGATCGAGAGGCGGTTTTTATTGAGCGAATATTGATCAGGGTTGTTCAAGATTTTCCTGAGTTGAAGGTTGTGTTTGAACACATTACTACCAAGGATGCTGTTGATTTTGTTTTATCTGCAAGTAAAAATATTGCCGCCACGATAACCCCACACCACCTATTGGCAAATCGTAATGACATGTTGGTCGGCGGTATTAAGCCACACTATTTTTGCTTGCCAATTTTAAAGCGGGAAAACCCACATCAACAAGCTTTGTTATCTGCTGCCACCAGCGGCAACGCCAAGTTTTTCTTAGGCACAGATTCTGCACCACACGCAAAAAATGACAAAGAGTCTGCTTGTGGTTGTGCTGGTATTCTTAGTGCACATTGTGCAATCGAGTTATATGCGAGCGCATTCGAATCTCAAAATGCATTAGACAAGCTTGAAGGTTTTGCATCTATATTTGGCGCTGATTTCTACGGCCTGCCACACAACAAAGCAACCATTACACTTAAAAAACAAGACTGGATTGTGCCTGATAGTTATCCGTTCTCTGATACGACCGTTGTACCATTTATGGCTGGAAAAACACTGGGCTGGAAGCTAGTACCTTAGATTTTAAAGTAAGCTTTTGCCTGCTGAGTATCAAGATCAATTTGTTGTTTTAGTGCTTCAAAACTATCAAATTTTTCTTCATCTCTAATTTTGTGTTTAAACACAACCTTAGCTTCAAGCCCGTAAACACTTTGATCAAAATTAAACAAAAACACCTCTAATAAGATTTTTTTGCCATTAACTGTTGGGCGATTGCCAATGTTGCACACCCCTTGAAAAACCACGCCTTCAATTTCAACCGTGGTTGCAAACACACCTAAGATTGGGCTAATTTTTCGCTTAATAGGAATATTGATTGTCGGAAAGCCGATGGTTCTGCCTTTTTGTTGCCCATGAATGACTTCGCCCGAAATTGAAAATTCGCGCCCTAGCATTTGTTTAGCGGTATTTAGCTCGCCACGAGCAAGCAGTGTTCTAATCTCTGAACTACTTGCGCGACAATCATTGCACAATACACTCTGAGTGTTTTCCACGCTAAATTTTTTGTCTGCTGATAAGCTTTGTAGTAGCCCTAGATCGCCCTGCCTATTTTTACCAAAGCGAAAATCATCACCGATCAGGCAGTGCTTCATGTTAAGCTTATCTAACAAAACTTGTTGAATAAAGTCTTTAGCTTCAAGCTCAGAAAAAGCCTGATTAAAATAAATTAACAAGTGTTTATCCACACCAAGCTGTGCCAGCAGTTGGTGTTTTTCTTTAAAATTACTTAGTGTGGCTTGTTCGCGACCAAAAAAACATTGAGGCGTTGGTGCAAAAGAAATAAGCACCGAAGGCAAGCCTAATATTTCAGCTGTTTCTACCAGTCTTGAAATGATTTTCTCGTGACCAACGTGCACACCGTCAAAATTGCCAATGGTGACAACACTGCCAGCGTGTTTTTTTAAATTATGTAAACCACGAATAAGTTGCATAACGGCTATTTTAATCTAATTGTGCTAAGATTTTATTCACAGGTGTTGGTACGCCAACTTTTAATTGATTGATTGATTGGAACCCGAGGACTTGTTCTGGGCAATCGACAATAATAGGGTTGATAGTTAAGTGATAGTGGGTAAAGCTGTGCTTAATGGGGTTAAGGACTCTGTTGATACAAGACTTTGCGTTAAATTGTTGGATAGTGTGGTTAATCTCTTGCGGATTGTCTTCGCATTCCATAAAGCTCCAAAGGCCACCCCAAATACCTTTTGTCGGCCTTTTTTCTAAATAAATATGACCTTGTTTATTTTGATAAACCAGCATTGCGATCGAACGACGGGACTTGTTTTTCTTTGGCTTGGGGTTTGGGTATTCGGTTTGTGTGTTATGTTGATAAGCCTGACATTCTTGCTGAACTGGGCACCGGCTGCAGTCTGGATTAGTGCGAGTACATAGGGTTGCACCAAGGTCCATAATGGCCTGAGTGTAATCATTATTGCGCGCATTGGGTGTGTGCTGTCTGGCTAACATCCAAAGCTGTTTGAGTGTTTGGGCTTGACCATAGTGCCCTTTCACTTGGTGGTAGCGAGACAATACGCGCTTTACATTGCCATCTAGTATGGAATGATTTTGATTAAAGCTAATGGACAAAATAGCCCCTGCTGTTGACTCGCCAATGCCCGGCAAAGCCACCACTTGCTCAATGTTGTCGGGAAACACTCCTTGGTAATCTTGCATAATAATTTTTGCGCTTTTATGTAGATTGCGCGCTCTGGCATAATAACCTAGCCCTGCCCATTGCGCTAAAACAGCATCTTCGCTGGCATTAGCCAATGATGCCAAATTCGGAAAGTGATGAATGAAATTATTAAAATATCCAATCACTGTGCTGACCTGTGTTTGTTGCAACATGATTTCACTAAGCCAAACGTGGTAAATATTGGCCGGACTGCCTTGCCCTCCCTGAGGACTGCTTGGTGTCGCTTGCCAAGGCAGTGAGTGTCGCCCGTGCTGATCAAACCACTTAAGCAGTGGCTTTGATATTGAGCTCATTATTTTAAGTTGAGCGGGTCGTTCGGGTTAATGCTATCCATAAATGGTTTATTAATGTCTTCGTGAGTGACTTGATAAACACAGCCAATCCAGTTATTGATAATACCACTGGTGGCATCATGCCAGGTGTTGCCTAAAGTTTGACTAATCAATGACTCAGGAAAATCACTTAGCTTAAATTCACCATTGAGTAGCTTGGTTTTAAACTCGTTTAGGATGGCTTTATTTTGCGGACTTAAATAATTGCTTGGAAAAGAGGGGTAGTCGTCTCTACCTTTGTTTAAAAATGAAACAATTTCACGCTTGTATTCTTTTAACAAGCTAATAGTATCGTATTCTGGGTGTCCTTGAAAGAATACAATTCTGAGTAAATCTTCACTGACACATAAATGCGCACCAACTTTGCTATCGACCAATATCTTGACATTTGCTTTGTCAAACTGTGCTTTGGTGATTTCATTAAAACGAGAATGTGGCACATCAAAACAAGTATTAACACCACTCATGAGTGGATGTTGGCGATCAAGTACTTGGTGTGGAAATACCCCCCAGCATTTCTCACCAATTGGCTGGCGCTTTTGTTGGTAACGAAATTCAAGCACTGCGTGGGTAGCCAAGCAAGAGCATAAAGTCGAAGTGACATTGTTATACGACCATTCAATAACTTCTTTGAGCTGATCGTAAAAAGGTGCTTTTTGTAAGTCAGCTTCCTCAATGTGGGCGCCGGTAATAATAAGCGCATCCAAGCCTTGCGCCTTAATATCGTCAAAACTTTGATAATGCGTATCAACATGCGCTTGTGCTTCATCGCCACGTTCAATTGAAGACAAGGTGAACGGGTGTAAATAAAATTGTGCAATTTGATTAGAGTGCCCAA
>JABGOT010000110.1 GCA_018648985.1 Candidatus Ruthturnera sp. | reverse complement strand
AATCGTCTGTTAGTAAGCCGCCGCCGCCGCCACAACAAAACGTTGATTCTTTAATTGTAGAGCGTTCCATGTCAACATAGTTGTTACAAACCGCTTTAAGCACTTCACGTGGCAAGATAAACTGGCCGTTTGGAATGCCACCCATGTTTGTTGCTCTAGCAACGTTACATGAGTCGTGGAAAGTAACGGTACGATCATCATTTGCAGATTTATCAAACTTAATCTTATCGCGCTGAATTAAATCATGCGTGTACTCAATAATATGCTGTGGCTGTGGGTAGCGTGAATCTAATTGGTTTTGTAATTTCAAACCAAATTCATCGGTTGCGCCTGCGCCAACACCGGTTAAAGTATTCCAAAAGCTGTACGCTACACGCCAAGCATGGCCACATTCACCAACCATCACACGAGATACTTCTAAATCAAGTGCTGCCTTACGAATACGCAATGCTGCTTTACGCATAATGTCGTATGAGCCAATAAACATACCAAAGTTTGCACCTTCAGAAGCGTACGAACTCATGGTCCAGCTAACACCATCTTCATGGAAAACTTTACCATAACCAATTAGGCCATCAATATGTGGCTCAGCAAAGAAGTCTGCTGATGGAGTGATGAGTAAAATTTCTGCACCTTTAACATCTAGTGGGTACTTAACAGCAATACCTGTTTCTTCTTCAATCTCTTCTTCAAGATCCAATAAAGTATCGCGCAATGCTGGCTCAGGTAAACCTAGGTTATTACCAATCGTAATCGCCTTACCTAAAATTTGGTTACAGTATTTTTGTCCAACACCAACAGCGTCTAAGACTTCACGAGCAGCCATTGAAATTTCTGCTGTATCAATACCGTATGGGCAGAATACCGAACAACGACGACACTGTGAACACTGATGGAAGTAGTTATACCAATCATCTAGCATTTCATCGTCTAGCTCTTTGGCGCCCACTAATTTAGGGAAATATTTACCCGCAAAAGTAAAGTGACGACGATACACACTACGGAATAAGTCTTGACGAGCAACTGGCATATTCTTCGGGTCAGACGAACCTAAGAAATAATGACACTTATCAGTACAAGCACCACATTTAACACAAGAGTCTAAGAAAACTTGTACTGAACGATACTTAGATTTAAGCTCACCCATTTTTTCAATTGCAACTTCTTGCCAATTATCTACTTTCTCGCCCGGAAAGCCTAATGGATTTTGAAACTCTTTCGAAGATTTGAATGGGCCATCGCCCTCCATAATGCCTTCGTTAATTTCAGGAATTTCTATATAAGTTGGTAATTTTGGGATATCAAATTCTTTAGCAGCCATGTTTATTTGCCCTCACTATTGTCTTGACCAAGCGTTTCATCTAATTTAACCGCATGTTCTTGTTCTTGCTTTAATGCCCATGGTGAAATATGGCGCTTCTTACGCGCATCGTCCACTTGGTTACGTGTTGGGCTAAAGAACACACCAGGTACGTGCAATAATTTTGAAATCGGGAAGATCGCCATCAACACAAAGACCAAGAAAAGATGTACTAAAAAGTGAACTTCAGTTGGCAAGTCTGCCCAATTAAAAGTAATTAAACCTGAAGCAAACTCTTTAACCATGATTACATCAGTATGGTTGCTGGTAAAGGTCATTATCGCGCCACTCACACCAATAACCAATAGCATAATCAACATCAAATAATCTGAAGGTGCTGAGATATAACGAATACGCTCAACAAAGATACGACGACCCATTAAACCTACTAGGCCAATCACCATGGCAAAGGCTGCATATTTAAAAGGTTGAATTAGTAAAAAAATTTCAGGTAAATCACCTGGCCAAAAATAGCGCGCATGGCGAAGTAGAACCAGTAACAAACCAACATGGAACAACCAGCCAAATAGCCAAGTCCATTTGTTAGATTTGAATAAACTTTCAAATAAGGCAACTTCGCGTGCCATACGCATAACCACACCTGTTTGTGTTAACGGGGTTGGTGCAGTCGGAATTTTAAGAGGGGCTGGGGTAACCCAGTATTGGTAAATTTTTCTTGACATTCCAATTAGGAAGATAGCCAAAGATAAATAAAATAAAGCCGTAAAAATAGTGCTTATTGCAGACATATAGTTCTCAAACTCAATGTATTAATATATTGTTAATGTAAAAAAGCACCCGCTAAAGCGAGTGCTTTTAATGCTTGTATTGTTTAGATACAACCTGTAGGTTTTGGAAGACCGGCGAATTTACAACCTTGCTTACCAGGACCATAAGGGAATAAAGTATAAAGATACTTAGAGCTGCCTTTATCTTTACCAAGTTTTTTACCAACTGCTTTTGTTAATACACGTACTGCTGGTGCAATTTGGTACTCTTCAAAATAATCACGCAAAAGATTAAGAACATCCCAACGTTCTTGATATAAGTCAGCATTTTCGTCTGCTAAATCAATATCGTCACTTTTTGCCATTTCAACAGCAATTTCTTTTGTCCAATCTTTAAGATCTATTAAAAAACCTTCTTCATCTACTTCTGCGCCTAAAATATCAGCCATTTTCTACTCCTATATATAAATTACGTTAAACCCAAGAAACCGCAGTTCCATGTTCAACAACTAAATCAACAAAACCTGCATAATCAACTAATTTGATATTATCTGCAACTTTTGATGAAATTCCTCTCGCATCAACATCACCTTGCAATGCGTAGACTCTGCCTTGTGTGGCAAGATCTGCAAGCATTGATGAGTTTGCGTTATTCGCAGCGCTAATTACACCGTCTTCAATCAATAAAATGACACTTGTGTCGTCAATTGTATTTAAACAAGACTGTAATGAATTACGCTCGAAAGATGATTTGTTTACTGTATGTAACATAGTCAACCTCCCTTAAAAACTTAAACATACGTCTTGATCAGACATAATTTTAGTAAGCTCAGCATTTGAAACAACTTTGACACTTGGTTTTTCTTCCCAATCGTCATCTTCGTCTTCGTACACTAAAGGCATTAGATCGTCAGCTGTTAGGCCTCTTTCTTCTAAAGACTCAGCTGAAACATACAACTTGTTAATATCATAATCACCTAAAGCATGGAACGTCTTAGAAAAGTTTTTCATGCCAATGCCGTCAGTATTTTGACCTTCAACGATTTGATAAACACCATCATCAATAAAGGCTAAAGATACATCTTGATCAAAAGCTGCAGCAATCAATACTACCTCTAATGACTCGATTGCATAGGCTGTACCGTAAGAAGCCTTACGATTTAAATACATAAATTTCTTTGTAGCCATCTTAGTCTCCAAATACCACTAAACGATCCGACTGAATACCGGCTTCGATCAACTGACCTAAACCTGAAATACGGAACGCTGGATGAATGTTATTACCTTCAATACCATTTTTGTTTGCTTCAGACTCGTCAAGCATACCGCGACGAAGTGCTGCTGCAATACAAACAACAAGCTCAGGCTCGCCGTCAGCATTTTTAATGTCTAATTCAGCCCATTGATTGATAACGTTACGGTCATCTTGTGGTGGCATTGTAAAGCGTGATGCGTTATTAACGCCATCATGATAGAAGAACACACGAAAGATTTCGTGGCCTGCTGCTATCGCCGCTTTGGCAAATTGGTATGCCGAATCAGACGCTTGGTGCTGATATGGCCCTTCATTAACTTGAATAGAAAATTTCATTTAACCAACCTTTAGAAACGAATATAAGCAGATGAATTCAACTGGTGACGTGTACCTTTCCAGTCAGAAACATGGAA
>JABGOT010000158.1 GCA_018648985.1 Candidatus Ruthturnera sp. | reverse complement strand
TTTGCGGCAATGGCTGCAACTTCAGCTGAAGATAAATAAACATCAGCATCATCACCTAAGCGATTTGGGAAATTGCGCGTTGACGTTGAAACCACAGTTGCATTGTCTTTAACACGCGCTTGGTTTCCCATACATAATGAACAGCCTGGGATTTCAGTGTGTTCGGTCAGCGATTCAAAAATTTGATAAGTGCCTTCTTTTTTAAGTTGTGCCTCATCCATACGTGTGGGCGGGGCAATCCATAGTTCGGTTGGCAATTCTGAACGATCTTGGTCTTTCAGTAGTTGTGCAACCGCTCTAAAGTGGCCAATATTAGTCATACAAGAGCCAACAAAGACTTCGTCAATTTTAGTGTTGGCAACGTCTGATAGTGTTTTAACATCATCAGGGTCGTTTGGACAAGCCAGAATCGGCTCTTTAATTTCATCAAGATTAATTTCGATGGTAGCTGCATATTCACAATTTGAGTCAGCTTCTAGCAACTCAGGCGCATCCAGCCATTTTTGCATGGCTTGAATACGACGCGCAATGGTCTTCTTATCTTCGTATCCAGCCTCTATCATTGACGACAGTAAGGCGATGTTAGACTGTAAGTATTCGGCTACTGGTTTTTTGTTAAGCTTGATGGTGCAACCATTTGCTGAGCGCTCAGCAGAAGCATCAGTTAACTCAAAGGCTTGTTCAATTTTAAGATTGCCTAAGCCTTCAATTTCTAAAATACGACCTGAAAAAATGTTTTTCTTATTGGCTTTTTCAACAGTTAATAAGCCTTGTTGAATGGCCACATATGGAATGGCATTTACTAAATCACGTAGAGTAATGCCTTCTTGCATAGTGCCAGAAAAACGCACCAAAACTGATTCTGGCATATCTAATGGCAACACGCCAATGGATGCGCCAAATGCCACTAAGCCGGAACCAGCTGGGAAACTAATACCAATTGGAAAACGCGTGTGCGAGTCACCACCCGTGCCAACCGTATCAGGCAGCAGCATACGGTTTAACCACGAGTGAATAATACCATCACCTGGCTTAAGTGCCACACCGCCACGAGATTGCATAAAGTCGGGTAATGAGTGCTGTAATTCTAAATCAACTGGTTTTGGGTAAGCCGCTGTATGACAAAAACTTTGCATGACTAAATCTGCCGAGAAACCCAAACAAGCCAACTCTTTTAATTCGTCACGAGTCATGGCGCCGGTGGTGTCTTGTGAGCCAACCGTGGCCATGCGTGGTTCACAATAAGTGCCAGGGCGTACGCCCGTAACGCCACAAGCTTTACCGACAATTTTTTGCGCTAAGGTGTAGCCTGCATCGCTATCGCTAGCATCTTGTGGACGTAAGAAAAGGTCGCTTACTGGCAAGTCTAAATCTTGACGAGTTTTGTCTGTTAGACCGCGGCCAATAATTAAAGGGATACGACCGCCAGCACGCACTTCGTCTGGCATAGTGGTTGGTGATAATTTAAAGGTAGAAACAGTATCGCCATTGGCGTTAGTAATTTTTCCTTCATAAGGGTAAATGGTAATTTCATCACCCATGTTTAATTGAGTTACGTCGCATTCAATGGGTAGTGCGCCTGAATCTTCTGCTGTGTTAAAGAAGATTGGGGCAATATTTCCACCGAGTACGACACCACCGCCACGCTTGTTGGGGATATAGTCAATATCATTACCCATATGCCACAGTACAGAATTAATAGCTGATTTACGTGAAGAACCAGTGCCAACCACATCGCCAACAAAAGCTAGTGGTAGGCCTTTTTTCTTAAGTTTTTCAATGGTTTCTAGCGGGCTATCCATTTTTTTTACCAGCATCGATTGCGCGTGTAATGGAATATCAGGGCGTGACCAGGCTTCGGTGGCGGGCGATAGATCGTCCGTATTGATTTCACCTTCGACGCGGAAAACCGTTAGCTTAATCTCTTTTGATAATTTCTTTTTAGAAGTAAACCAATCGGCATCTGCCCAAGCATCAATCACTTGTTTGGCAAAAGTATTGCCGGCTGATTTTTCCATGACTGTTTGGTAGGCTTCGTAAATGAGTAAAGTTTTTGATAATGCATCTTTAGCAGTTTCGGCTGTGGCATCTAACTCTAGCAGTTCAATTAATGGATCAATGTTGTAACCACCCATCATTGTGCCTAATAAAAATGTAGCTTGTTTTTGATCTATAGCGTTGCAAGATTGTTCGCTCTTAGCAACACTGGCCAAAAAGCCAGCCTTAACGTAGGCAGCTTCATCCACACCCGGTGGTACGCGATGTGTTAACAAGTCGAGATAGAAAGTCTCATCGTTGCCATTGATTAGATTTTCAACAACAGATTTTGTTTGTTCTGCATTGAGTGCTAGTGGTGGTAAATTGTCTTGGGCGCGCTCATCAGTATGAGCTAAATAGGCTGTTTTCATCTGTGTAATAAGTGAATCGTATAAGGCGTATAATTTTACCATTTATTTGATTTGACTAAACGAATTATGGAACTCAATGCGCTAACCGCTATTTCCCCTGTTGATGGGCGTTATTTTGATAAAACTAACACTTTAAGCCCAATTTTTAGCGAGTTTGGACTGATTAAATATCGTGTATTAATTGAAGTTAAATGGTTGCAAGCCATGGCAGACAATGACGGCATTTCTGAAGTGCCAGCATTCAGCGCTGAAGCCAGTCAGTTTTTGGCTGATATTGCTACTAATTTTTCGCTTGAAGATGCACAAGCAGTAAAAGACATTGAGCGCACCACCAATCATGATGTAAAGGCAGTCGAGTACTTTTTAAAAGACAAAATTAAAAACAATACTGAGCTCAATGCCGTGAGTGAGTTTTTTCACTTTGCATGTACATCTGAAGACATTAATAACCTTTCTCATGCATTAATGCTGATTGATGGCCGTGAGGTGATGCTTGCTGAAATGCAAAACATCTTGTCTTTGATTGGCGCTTTGGCTAAAGACAATGCGGCGATCCCGATGTTGTCTCGCACGCATGGTCAAACCGCTTCACCAACAACGGTAGGCAAGGAAATGGCTAACTTTGCATTCCGTCTAAAACGACAAATTGAACAGCTAAAATCGGTCAAAATTATGGGCAAGTTTAATGGTGCTGTAGGCAATTTTAATGCACACATTTCAGCTTATCCAGATCTTGACTGGCAAAATATCTCAAAAGATTTTATTGAGAGTTTAGGTGTTAATTACGCTATGTATACAGCGCAAATTGAAACGCACGATTATATGGCAGAATACTTTCATTCTATGAATCGCTTTAATACAATTTTGATTGATTATTGTCGCGATGTTTGGGGTTATATTTCTTTAGGTTATTTTAAGCAAAAAACCATTGCTGGCGAAGTGGGTTCATCAACTATGCCACACAAAGTCAACCCAATCGATTTTGAAAATGGCGAGGGTAATTTAGGTATTGCTAATGCCATCAACACTCACTTAGCAGACAAGTTAGCCATTTCACGCTGGCAGCGTGATTTATCAGATTCAACTGTACTTAGAAACCTTGGTGTGAGTTGTGCACATTGTTTGGTCGCTTATGCGTCAATCGCCAAAGGCATTAGCAAACTAGAAACTAACGAGGCAAGACTATTGGAAGACCTAGATAGTTCGTGGGAAGTGTTGGCCGAGCCGATTCAAACAGTGATGCGTCGTTATGGTATTGAAAATCCGTATGAAAAGTTAAAAGCACTCACTCGCGGCAACACGATTGACGCGCAGGTGTTGGCAGAATTTGTAAAAGATCTTGATATGCCAGAAGAGGCTAAGCAAGCTTTGGCAGACTTAACCCCAATGACTTACATCGGCGATGCTGAGAAATTAGCACGCGATATTGAAAAACTGATATAATTTCGCGT
>JABGOT010000156.1 GCA_018648985.1 Candidatus Ruthturnera sp. | reverse complement strand
TTTTGCTTGTGCAACTCCCTGTAAGTACCACGGTCACGATACATTGACTGATCAATACCGTAAGCCTCATAAAGACCACCATCGTCTTCTATCACTTTTTCTACTTCACTACGCATATATACCAAATAATCTTTGGTAAATTTGGTAATGGTTGCCAGATCAGTTGGTTCGCCATGGCCAGGAATGATTAATGCCGGCTCTAGTGCTTCAATCTTATCCCAAGTCTCAATCCAAGCGGCTGCATTGGTGTGTGGGAAAATTGGCAACATGCGCTCGTTAAAGGCAGTGTCGCCACTGATGAGTAGTTTTTGTTCAGGCATCCATAGCTGTATATCGTCAGGTGAATGCGATGCACCAATGTGCATAAGCTCAATCTTTGTATCGCCCATTAGTATTGGCATTTTTTCTTTAAAGGTTAAATCAGGAAACACGATCTTTGTGCCGGTGATTTTTTCCTTTTGAACTCGCAATGTACGGGCATAAATATCTTCGCCACGATGCCTAATTTCTTTATCTGCCTCAACATGAGCAATAATGATTGCACCCTGCTCTTTCCAATAGCTTGAGCCCAAAATCGCATGGCCTTGTGAGTTTTCCAACACAACATATTTAACCGGTTGATCAGTCACTTTTTTGATCTCTTCATGCATGGCTTTAGCCACTAAATAACTACCACCTGCATTAAACACCAACACCCCATCAGTGGTAACAATAAATGACAAGTTGTTGTTGTGGTTTGAGTTTTCATAGGTGTAGGGCTGTGTGGCACCAATCGCAGAATAAACACCAGGTGCTACCTCTTCGGGCAATCTGTACAAAACATTATTCGGCTCATGGTCGCTGATTCTTACAGGGTTAAACTCCTCCTTCCAGGTAAAAAAACCGTCAGAATAATTTTTAACATTGGTGTAACCCATGGTTTCTAGTGTTTTGGCGGCAAGTGGTGAGCGCAAGTTGCGGCCACAATAAACAATAATTGGCGTGTCTTTTGATTTTGCATGATCGGCAATTTGAAACTCTATCCAACCGCGCACGACATTAACATTTTGTCCACGATTAATGGTACCTGTATATTTAAGCTCTGATGGTGTACGAACGTCAATTAGAATAACACTCGGGTCTTTATCTAATATAGCAACCAACTCGTTGGTATTAATATTAACAATTCTCTTGTTGACGGATTCTAGCATTTTATTGCCGTCAATAATTTCGGACTCTGCCTGGATACTGGTTAACGAAAAAAAACAACTAATTAATAAAAAATAACGCAACATTGTGTTCCTTTAATTGATAAAAATGTTTGATAATTATGACATAGTTAAACCAACTATGCTAGACTTGTGCCTTTATTTATCAACTAAGGAGAGAGAAATGAAAAACAAATTATCGGCTGTTTTAGCCATTGCAGGTGTTTTAACAATAGGTAATGCCACTGCTGCAGAAAATTGGAGCCCTTGGGGTAGTAACAACTACGGTCCATTTGGTGGTAGCAATTCATTTGGTCCATTTGGTGGTGGTACTAATTTTGGCCCATTTGGTGGTAGTAATTCATTTGGTCCATTTGGTGGAGGCAATGGCTTTAACCAATATAGCCCAATGAATGGTAGCAATATGGGGCCTTTTAATGGCGGTCATAATTGGCAGAATCAAAGTTTTAACCCTGCACAAATGCAACAAGTGGCGCAAGAAGCGGCAAGCACGGTTCAAGAAGTTGTGACATCAGTACAGCCTACAGTAGAAAGCTCAGAGCCAGCACAAATGACTGCTGAACTATTCATGCAAATGGTACAAGTGACTGAGGTTGACGAAGGTATTAGTGGCCCAGAAGTGGACGAGTCAATTATGTCAATGGCAACTAACGAATCTATCTTGCACGTTGCTATGTTTCCACTAAGCGAACAAATCAAAAATGTAACTGGTAAACCATACAGACACCTAAGTATTCACAATATTTGTGACGCTGCGACTGCCGGTAAAATTGCCGATATTGATGATCGCTACGCAGTGATCTTGCCTTGTCGTATTGCGGTAGTTGAAGGCAAAGATGGTAAGATTAGAATGATCAGCATGAACCCTGATGTAATGCATGCTATGCAATTACCAGAAGATGCGCTAGGTCCTGCGATGGATGTGGCAGAAAAGATGAATGCGATTATTGAAGGCGCTAAAGAAGGGTCTTTCTAAAAAAAACATTCTCTATAAAAAAAGCCTGCAATTGCAGGCTTTTTTTTCGTCTGAAGATTAGCTACGCCTTGCCAGCCTCAATAAACTCAACCAGCCTAAAATAAACAACATACCGCCAATTGGGGTGATAAATACCATAGCATGAATTTTGCTAAAAGTATAGAGATACAAACTGCCTGAGAATAAAACTATACCAACAGCAAACATCCAGCTACTTTGCCTGATGACTTGCATTGGGTTGTATTGATAATAAACAGCGAGTGCTGCAATTATTAATGTGTGATACATTTGGTAAGTTGCCGCTGTTTGGATTCGAGCAATGTCTTTAGCGACCAGCATATCTTTCAACATGTGCGCTGACATCGCACCCATAACAACTGCTAAGGCACCACTAATTGAGATAAAAATCCAAAATTTCTTCATTTGAAAAATAAGACAACATCGTTGCCATAAAACTTAATATTTGAGCCCCATATTCTAGCCAAATATTTCATTGTCGTTTGACTAAAAAAACAAATATGAGTCGGATCGTCCTTGTAATACCAAGACTTAAAGTCAATCTCATTGTGAATCATCTTAGTCATTACCGCCAACACGCCATTTGTATTTAGCATTGAATACAAGCTATTAAGCTCATCGCCAGGTTTGGCTAAGTGCTCTACCACCTCAGTAGCCGTAATAAAATCATATTTTCGATCAAAAACAACTTGATCATTGGCATAAAATTTATCAAACAAATCTACTTTATACCCTTGCTCTTCAAACATCACTGATAAAGTTGGCCCTGGGCCAGAGCCGAAATCTAGGCCTTTGGAATTTGGTTGAATATAATCTAAAACCGGATTAAGTACTTGCGATAAAAACGCACGATAACCCAGATCTTTAGGGTTGTTTTGATGAGAGTCGTAACGAGATTTTTCATCCACATCACTTAGATGAAAGGTTTCAGGTGTAAAAACCAGATCGCACTGTGAGCAAGAAAGATATTCAGCGTCTTTATTTGAGAAATAAGCGCTTATATGGGTAGAGTTACATAATGGGCAGTAATTAGCCATTATGCGCCTCTAAAGCAAAATTTAGTGTGAACAAGAGCCAGAATGAACATGGCCGTGATCTAACTCATCTTTAGTTGCTTCTCTTACATTTTCGATGCTGACGTTAAAATGCAATGTTTCACCTGCTAATGGATGATTAGCATCAACCGTTACCGTTTCTTCATTGATTGATTTAACATGCACAACAAACGGATTGCCTTGCTCGTCTTGAGATTGTAATTGCATGCCAACCTCTAAGTTCTCAATGCCCTGTAAAGCTTCCATTGGAATTTCTTGAATAGCTTCAGGATGATGAACACCGTAACCATCTTCTGGGTTAACTGATACATCACAAGATTCACCAATTTTCATGCCCTCTAATGCACTCTCTAAACCAGGAATAATATTGCCGTGGCCTTGGATAAATGGCATAGGCTCTTGGCCTTTTGATGAATCGATTACATCGCCTGAATCATTTTTAAGTGTGTAATGCATTTCAACTACTGCGTCTTTTTTTACTGTCATTTTTTTCTCCTGTGTGCACTAATAATGCACTATTTTTAAATATGAAAAAGGGCTTCCATTTAGGAAGCCCTTTAATAATATGGTGGGGCGTGAGCGATTTGAACGCTCGACCAGCGGATTAAA
>JABGOT010000137.1 GCA_018648985.1 Candidatus Ruthturnera sp. | reverse complement strand
TATCAGGGTGGCAAGCCCATTAGTGAGCTACAACGTGAGTTAGGTCTAGATCACGTGGTTAAGCTTGCTAGCAATGAAAATCCTTTGGGTCCAGGGCCTAAGGCATTAGATGCGATACAACAAGCCAGTAGTGAGATTAGTCGATACCCAGATGGTAATGGCTTTGAACTTAAACGAACGATCGCTGAGCATTTGTCAGTTACAGCCGATGGCATTACCTTAGGCAATGGTTCAAATGATATTTTAGAATTAATCGCTAGAGCGTATGTTTGTCAAGCACAAGACGAGGTAATTTTTTCACAATATGCATTTGTGGTTTATCCTCTCGTAACTCAGGCTTTAGGTGCAAGTGCAGTGGTTACGCCAGCCAATAAATTTGGCCACGATCTTGATGCAATGTTTGGCGCAATTACTGATAATACCAAGCTAATCTTTATTGCCAACCCAAATAATCCAACTGGAACGTTGCTGAGTGATGAGGCAATTTACGGCTTTTTATCTAAGGTGCCGAGCTCGATTATTGTGGTGCTGGATCAAGCCTATATTGAGTATTTAGATGCAAGTGATATTGCAATCAGCTGGTTGGAAGAATTTGACAATTTGGTTATTACTCGTACTTTTTCTAAAGCTTATGGTTTGGCTGGTTTGAGAGTTGGTTATTCAATGTCTCACCCTCAAGTTGCAGATTATTTAAACCGTATTCGACAGCCTTTTAACGTTAATCATATTGCGCAAAATGCTGCAATAGCTGCTTTAGCGGACGAGGCATTTTTAGTGCGATCGATATCTGCAAATAAAAACGGCTTGTTACAGCTTTCACAAGGGTTTGATCGTTTACGTTTGTCTTATATTCCATCGCATGCGAATTTTGTATCAGTTAAAGTTAAAGATGCTGGAGCGACTTACCAAAAATTATTAGAAAAAGGCTTTATTGTGCGCCCCGTTGAAATGAAAGGCTATTTACGTGTTTCAGTCGGCACAAGAAATGAAAATGAAGAATTTCTCTCTGCGTTAAAATCTGTCTTATGATTAATAAGATTTGTATTATTGGTGTTGGATTAATCGGCGGGTCATTTGCCGCAGGATTAAAACAGTCTGGTCAAATTAAAAGCATTATTGGTTTTGGTCGTAATGAAGAAAACCTTATCAAAGCAAAATCACTAAATGTGATTGATGACTATAGTTTAGATATTGCCATTACTTTAAAAGGTGTCGATATGGTGCTTATTGCTACACCGGTAAATAGTTTTACCTCGGTTTTAGAGATGATTAAACCGCATATCGATGATTCAGTTATTATTTCAGATGTGGGTAGTACCAAGGGCAGTGTGATTGCTGTTGCAAAAGAGGTTTTTGGCGAGGTGCCATCAAGGTTTATCCCCGCACACCCGATTGCCGGCAAAGAAAAAAGTGGTGTAGAGGCGAGCGATGGCGAGCTGTTTAATCACAAGCGCGTGATACTAACACCAGAAAAAAATACTAATACAAAGGCATTAGAGGCAGTATCAAAGCTGTGGACAATATTAGGAGCAAAAGTAGAAACCATGACACACCAAAAACACGATGACTTATTAGCGATGACATCACATTTGCCACATATGCTGGCCTTTGGGTTGATGGATTATTTGGTTAAAAGCAACCCAAATGCTTGTGATTATGCGGCCGGAGGGTTTAAAGATTTTTCACGTATTGCTTCATCCGATGCGGTTATGTGGCGTGATATCTGCCTTAATAATTCAGCAGATATTGTTAAGCATATTCAGGGCTACCAGCAGGCGCTAGACAACTTATCTGGTTTAATTGAAAGTAATGAATCAGATGCATTAGAAAAACTATTCTCAGAGGCAAAAACTGCACGAGATGAATGGATTAAAGATTAAAGTATGAGTAAATTTATTGCCAAACCGGCACATTCGCTATCAGGCAGCCTTAAAGTACCAGGCGACAAGTCAATCTCTCACCGTTCTATCATGCTGGGGTCGCTGGCTGATGGCATTACTAAGGTAACTGGTTTTTTAGAAGGCGAAGACGCTTTATCTACCTTGAAGGCTTTTCAGGCAATGGGCGTGAAAATTGAGCGTGAAGGCGATAATGTTACTATTCATGGTGTTGGTATTAATGGCTTAAAGAAACCTTCAGAACCGCTTGATTTGGGCAACTCTGGTACTTCTATTCGATTGATGTCAGGCATCTTAGCTGCACAAGACTTTGATTGTGAGCTGGTTGGCGACGAATCACTTTCAAAGCGTCCAATGGGCCGTGTAATCAGTCCGTTGACTGAGATGGGTGCAGTGATTGATAGTAACGATGGTAAGCCACCACTTAAGATTAAAGGTGGGCAAGCGCTTAAAGGTATTACCTATGATTTACCAGTGGCATCTGCTCAAGTTAAATCTTGTGTGCTATTAGCTGGGTTATACGCACAGGGGCAAACCTGTGTTACTGAGCCGGCACCCACACGTGACCATACTGAGCGTATGTTAAAAGGCTTAGGTTATAAGGTTAATGTTGATGACAATAAAATGTGCTTAACCGGTGGTGGTAAATTAACAGCAACCGAAATTCAAGTACCAAGTGATATCTCTTCATCGGCATTCTTTATGGTGGCTGCTGCGATTGCACCACAGGCCGATGTGACCTTGACAGGCGTCAATGTTAATCCAACACGTACGGGCGTGATTAACATCTTACAGCTCATGGGTGCCAACCTGACCTTGTCAAACGAGCGTGAAATTGGTGGTGAATTGTTAGCTGATATTCGTATTCAATCATCAGAACTAAAAGGTATTCAGATTCCGGAAGATTTAGTTCCATTGGCGATTGATGAGTTTCCGGCAGTGTTTATTGCAGCAAGTTGTGCCCAAGGTGAAACAGTGCTAACAGGTGCAAAAGAATTACGCGTTAAAGAGTCGGATAGAATTCAAGTGATGGCAGATGGTTTAAATATCTTAGGCATTAAAAACGAAGTATTGGAAGACGGTATTAAAATTCAAGGCGGTGTTTTTCAAAAGCCAACCGACATAATCGAATCACACCATGATCATCGTATATCAATGTCATTCGCTGTAGCATCTTTACGATGCAATCACCCAATTGAAATTAATGGCGTAGACAACGTAATGACTTCGTTTCCAAATTTTGTCGAATTAGCCAACTCTGCTGGTATGGATATTACAGAAGTATAAAGAATTTTCAGACGATAAAAAAGCGCTCAATGAGCGCTTTTTTTTGCTTTTACAGAATTTTAAAAAAAATCCTAGTAGCCACCTTTACGTTTTGTTTCTGGCAAGCCTGCAATCTTTCCAGCTTGTTTAGCAGGACCTTTAGGGAAAAGAGTGTATAGCTCTTTAGTGGTTAATTTACCATCCCAATCGCCTTTTAAACCTTTAACCATGTTGCGTTCATTTGGTTGGTTAGCGTTGTTGTTGATGTACTCATCACGCAAGAAATTAATTAATTTAAAACTTTCAGCAGTCAGGTTAACACCTTCCTCTTCTGCAAATTCTGCAGCAATGTCTTCGTTCCATACGTTAAGGTCAACTAAGTAACCGTGCTCGTCTCTTTCTAAATCAGCTAATGCCATCTAACTTTCTCCAATGTGAAAAACTATAAAAAGAAACATTATATAATATCCTTTTTTATAATTTACCACTTTTTTATTATGACTATTGAAAATGCATCATCATTTTTTGCTTGGGACGTCTCTTCTTACTTGGCGTTATTTTTAGTTATTGCCTTCACCATTGTTTTTGTTGACACTTTATTTGGTGGTAATTCAGACCAACCGAAGAAGAAATCATTCATTGGTAAGTGGTTTTATTTTGTTTGTTTTTTAAGGTTTAATAAATCAGAAAAATACCTTGATCGCCCTAAGCTAGTGCAGTGGTCAGCTGAGTTTTATCCTGTTTT
>JABGOT010000128.1:19270-26909 GCA_018648985.1 Candidatus Ruthturnera sp. | reverse complement strand
CCACAATGAAAGACGATATTAAAGGCGCAGTTGCGAGCTCTGTTGCAACTGCTGAGCGCTTAGAAAGCCATGGTATTAAAGTATTTGATCTAAATGAAGTGGAGGCGATATCTGTTTATATTGATGGCGCTGACGAGTCTGATGATGACTTAAACCTAATTAAAGGCGGTGGCGGCGCACTTACTCGTGAAAAAATCGTAGCCGCTGTGGCAGATAAATTTGTTTGTATTGCTGACGAATCAAAACTGGTATCGGTGATGGGTGACTTCCCATTACCAGTTGAAGTGATTCCAATGGCAGCTAACTATGTAAAACACCAAATCACTCGTAGAATTGGCGGTACGCCGTTTATTCGTGAAAATTTTGTGACTGATAATGGTAATTTAATCTTAGATGTTGAAGGCTTAAAAATCACAGATGCCAAAGCCATGGAAACAGAACTAGACAGTATCGTTGGTGTGGTTACTAACGGCTTGTTTGCTAACCGCGGTGCTAATGTTTTACTACTTGGTACACCGACTGGTGTTACCGTTGTTGGCGCTTAATCAGGTAAATCTTTATACAAATCTAGCGTTTGCTGCAAGCTGTCAATTCTCACACTTAAGACATCAAACAAATCTTGAGAATGAGTAACTGCTTTTGCGCGCTCATAATGTCCAATCGCTTTATCCAACTTGCCTTGTACAATCAATGCCTTTGCGCTTTGGATGTGCGATCGGTCAAAATTACCAAGCTCAACAAACAGACTAGATAACAATTGGTACGACTGATAACTACCTTTATTAACTCGTAAAAAAGGCTTTAAAGTTGCCACGCCTAAGCGAGGTTGTTGGTTGTCTAAATAAGCCTGAGCAGCGTAATACAAACTCGCCTCATCATCTTCAATTAAATTATTTTGGTCAAAATATTGTTGTGCAGTTTCAATATCGCCAAGTTTGGAAGCAATACGCCCTGCCAAAATATTGCTAGGTTTGTCATGGTTTAATTTTAGCAATTGATCTACATACGTCTTAGCAGTTGAATAATCTTGATCTTCAAACGCTTGATAAGCTTGCATATAATTCGTAATTACCTTGTCTTGCTCAAGCTTGATACGCCCATGTTTATGGTAGTACAGCTTAGCCTTGGTTGTTATATATTCAAACGAGTCCTCTCTATAATCACCTGAAGCACGCGCTGCACGCTGCATACTGTCAGAGATGCGATTAATACTTAAAGGGTGGGATCGCAAAAACTCCTGCGCACCAGAACTGTCTTTTAATTTTTCAAAAAAATGTGCCATGCCTTGTGGGTCAAAACCTGATTTAGACAACATTGCTGTACCAATACGGTCGGCTTCCCATTCGTGCTCGCGGGTAAAGTTGATGCTTTGTTGCGCCGTGCCTGCTACAGTTGAGGCGGCAATTGCTTGAGAAGCATCAGGATTGTCTACCAATGCCGCTGCCAACATGCCTGCTACCATTAAATAAGTTTGTTTATCGGTTTTTTCGCTGAATCGTTTTAGATGGTTTTGGGTAACGTGTGAGATCTCATGCGAAAGCACACCTGCTAATTCTGACTCAGAATCTGAGCTAAGTAACATACCTGTGTGTACACCTATATAACCATACGGGCCGGCAAAGGCGTTGATACTGTCATCGTTTAACAGTAAAAACCCAAAATGTTTGTCGGGGTTTTCACTGTAGTTACCTAACTCATGACCCAGATCTCGCAAATAAGTCGTCATCTCCACATCAGCAACAACGGAATCTGTATTCCAAATCAATTGTAAGAATTCATTGCCTCGTTTTTTCTCACTTAACGATTCCGGCAGCTGTAGCTCTGGAATGCTTAATGCAAAAGCCAAAAAAGGTGTTAATAACAACAAGGATAAATTCTTTATCATGAACTCATTATATTTGACTATTGGACACTGAACGATTAAAATAGTCGAACTTATTAGTTAAATCTAATACGTTTTATTTATTACAATTCAAATTATAATTTACAAGGAGTCCCATCATGGCTGACGAAACTTTAGATGCATCAGGCTTAAACTGCCCATTACCAATTTTAAAAACTAAGAAAGCATTATCTAAAATGGATACTGGAAAAATCTTAGACGTAATTTCAACTGATGCTGGTTCAGTAAAAGATATCGAAGCTTTTTGTAACCAAACAGGCAACAAGTTAATGTCTACTGTTGAAGACGGTGGTAAATACGTTTTCACTATCGAAAAAGTTTAAATAACAAATACGCTAGAGGAGAATACAAATGTCAGATAACAATAAAATGACGATCATCGCCACTAAAGGTACTTTTGATTGGGCTTTCCCGCCTTTCATTATTGCCTCTACTGGTGTTGCAATGGATAAAGAAGTTACTATTTTCTTTACTTTTTACGGTCTAAATCTTTTATTAAAAGACACTTCTAAACTCAGAGTAAGCCCTATGGGCAACCCTGGTATGCCAATGAAACTACCTTTTGGCCCTAAGTGGTTACAAGACATCGACTTTGGCCCTAAGATCCCTAATGTTCTTTGGAATATCCCATTCGCTGACACTCTAGTAACTTATCTAATGAAGAAAACCATGGCTAAACATGGTGTTGCTAAATTAGCTGATCTTCGTGACATGTGTCAAGAATTTGATGTTAAATTCATTGCTTGTGAAATGACGGTTGAATTATTTGGCTACAGTAAAGATGACTTTATTGACGGTGTTGAGTTCGCAGGTGCGGCGTCATATTTTGATGAAGCGGCGTCAGGCAATCATCACTTATACATGTAATTTTTGCTTCGTCTTTTTACCTTTTATAAGGTAGGCGACAATAAAAAACCTCCTTTCGGAGGTTTTTTATTGCCTGAGTTTTAGCGCCAGTCTAAGCTTGGCCAGCCTCGATCTTTGGCTATTTTTTGTAAGGTGTCGTCGCCATGTACCACAATTGGATTATCAACCAACTCTAGCATTGGCAAATCATTGTGTGAGTCTGAATAAAAATAAGCACCCTCTAAGCTCTCACCAGTTTTAGCAAGCCACCGATTAAGATGAGTGATCTTACCTTTTTGAAAACACGGCTCACCCTCAACTCGACCCGTGTAGTCGCCGTCTTTTATTTCTGGCTCTGTAGCTAGTAAATCATCAATACCATATTGAGCAACAATCGGCGCCGTTACAAAACGATTGGTTGCTGTAATTACCAGTACTCTATCACCTTTTTCTTTATGCTCATTAACTACCGATTGTGCTTTAGGTAGTACAATCGGCCGGATCTTTTGTTGCATAAAATCTTGGTGCCAAGTATTTAGTGTTGTCATCGAGTTTTGAGAAAGTGGCTCTAGGCAAAATTCTAAATATTCATTAATATTTAATTTCCCTTTAGCATACTCGTCAAAAAAATATTGATTTTTCTTTTGATAAGAGTTTGGATCAACCGCACCAATCTCGCTCATAAACTCACCCCAGAGAAAATCACTGTCTCCATCAATGAGTGTTTTGTCTAAATCAAATATTGCTAATGCCATACCTACGCCTCAATTTTTTCTAAAACTTTATCGACACTATTAACAATCTCAAAGGATGTTAAGTCTGTCGAATTAATGTAACTGTTACTTTCTAGTGTTTTAAACCATGCTAATAATGGCGTCCAAAACTCTTCACCAAATAACAAGATTTTAATCTGCTTACCTTTTCTTGTTTGTACCAAAGTTAGTATTTCCATCAGTTCATCAGCTGTACCAAATCCACCTGGGAAAAACACACAAACATCGGCATGCTTAATCAACATGACTTTTCGAGTAAAAAAATGCTCAAATAATAAGCATTCATCTAAATAAGGGTTGGGCGTTTGCTCTTTAGGTAGGTTAATATTAAGACCAATGCTTTTTGACTTGCCTTCAAAAGCACCACGGTTAGCCGCTTGCATAATGCCTGGGCCAGCGCCAGTTAAAACATTAAATCCACCATCAGACAAAGACCTTCCTAGCTGATAAGCAGCTTGCGCCAAAGGGTCGTCTTGGGCAATACGTGCAGAACCAAAAATAGTAACGTTGTTGTCAAACTTCTCAAGGCTGGCTTGCGCCTCGTTTAACTCTGATTCAACAACATTAATCTTCATAATTTAGCAAATACGCGTCCTGCTGCATCAATGGTTGCTTGAATGTCTTCATCACTATGTGCGTTTGATACAAAGCCCGCTTCATAGGCAGAAGGCGCCATATAAATACCCTCTTCCAACATTAGGTGGTAGAATTTTTTAAAGCGCTCCACATCACATTGTGAAGTTTCGTTAAAGTTGGTTACTGAATCTGAATCTGTAAAAAACAGACCAAACATACCGCCCACAACATTGGCTGTCATGCCAATATTATTAGCCTTGGCTTTTTCTAAAATACCATCAGTTAATTGCTGTACTTTCGCATTAAGGTTTTGATAAAAATTTGCATCGGCTGACAAAACATTAAGCATCGCCAAACCAGCTGACATCGACATTGGGTTGCCTGAAAGCGTGCCCGCTTGATACACTGGCCCAAGTGGAGCGATGTATTCCATAATCTCACGTTTACCGCCAAAAGCACCAACTGGTAAGCCACCACCAATCACTTTACCTAAAGTGGTTAGGTCTGGTTTTACGCCGTAATAAGCTTGCGCACCACCCAATGCGACTCTAAATCCAGTCATCACTTCGTCAAAAATCAACACCACGCCATGCTCATCACAAACCTCGCGCAAGCCTTGTAAAAATCCATCAACTGGCGGGATACAATTCATATTGCCTGCCACTGGTTCAACAATAATGCAAGCCACATCCTCGCCAACTTCATTCAATACTTCGCGTACTTGATCAATATTGTTGTATTCCAATGTAAGTGTATGCTCGGCTAAAGATGCCGGCACGCCAGGAGAAGTTGGCACGCCTAGTGTTAATGCACCTGAGCCTGCTTTAACCAAAAGAGAATCAGAATGGCCGTGATAACAACCTTCAAATTTAACAATGTTATCTCTCCCCGTATAACCGCGCGCCAAGCGAATTGCACTCATGGTAGCTTCTGTGCCTGAGCTAACCATACGCACTAGCTCAATCGATGGCACCAATTCACAGACTTTTTTAGCCAAAGTGGTTTCGATTTCAGTGGGTGCACCAAAGCCCAAACCATTTTCTAAAGTGGTTCTCACAGCGTTCACCACATCCTGATTAGCATGCCCTAGAATCATTGGCCCCCACGAAGCAACATAGTCAATATATTTTTTGTCATCAGCGTCGAATAAATAAGCGCCTTCGCCTTTGGTAAAGAAAATCGGATTTCCACCTACGCCGTTAAAAGCCCTTACTGGGGAATTAACACCACCTGGAATAACGGCTTTTGCTTGTTCAAATAAATTGTCTGATTGACTCATATTAAAAATCCTTTTTTTAAGTTTTGGTAATTTGTGGATAACGCTGCAAGCGGGTAATGTGTGACCACACAATTAAGATATTATCCAATAATAATTTAATATTAACCGGAGTTTTTGACAAACTGATTGCGTGATAAATATCATCTAACAACCGAAACAAAAAATCTGTTTTTACAGTTTTAATAATTTGGTTAAGCTCAACCAAGCCACCCTCGTGCTTTGAAGACTTTAATCGAATACCTTCAATCACTAAATTTTGCAAACAATTTAGCACTTCAACTTCATTGCCTTCAAAGTCCTGCACCTGGTTGATCATTGCTGGATGAACAGCGATATTTAACAACTGATTTTGCCAGTTTTGATAATGTATAAATCCATCGCCTGATAGTTCTGAAAGTACTTTAAAAGGCACGCCATGGGTATTTTCTAATAATTGTGGTATATCAAAATCTTTATTTTGAGTGTCACTAATATGACCCTCAAGCCATGATTGCGTTTGCTTGTCGTAAGCTGGTGCAATATGTACGCTTTGGCAACGAGACAAAATAGTTGCCGGCAAGTTTTTTGGGTTATGCGCGAGCAAAATAATCAAGGTATTATCTCGAGGTTCTTCCAAGGTTTTTAACAAACTATTAGCAGCGCTGACATTCATTTGATCGGCATAAAACAACACGCCGATTTGTAAATCATCGGCAGTTTTATTCAGCGCATCACAAAATGCACGAATTTGGTCAATACGAATATTCTTTGACTCTACGCCTTTGTCATTAACCTCAGTCCGGCAATACACCATATTGGGATAATGCGACCGACGAATCAATACTGAGGTGTCTAGCACTTCTTTTGGGCTGTCTTTAGAAATCGCCCGACACAAAGCACACTGCCCACAAGATTGATCTTGGCACAATAAGGTTTGCACTAGCTGCTGCATAAGATCAAACTTGCCCATTTGTGGTGCACCAGTAATCAATAACGCATGTGGTAGATGATTTTGATCAATCATCTTTTTAAGTTTTTCAAAAGCGGGCTTATGCCAGGGAAGCGTCATAATGTATCTAGGACTGTGGCAATTTGTTCAGTGGTATGCTCAATGGTTTTCGAGGAATCTATTAGCTTAATTCTGTCTGGAAACTCTTTAGAGCGCGCAATATAAGCTTGCCTCACTCTATCAAAAAAATCCATTTTTTCCATTTCAATACGGTCTTTCTTACCTCGAGATTCAACTCGGGACATGCCAATCTCAACTGGCACATCAAGTAACAAAGTCATATCAGGGGTAAAGTCTTGCATCACCCAAGATTCTAACTGTGAAATACGATTAATGTCCAGTCCTCGACCACCCCCTTGATAAGCGTAAGAACTATCAGTAAAGCGATCACTTAACACCCAATCGCCTTGCTCTAAAGCTGGCATTATCTTATTTTGAATATGCTCATTTCTTGCAGCGAACATTAGCATCAATTCTGTGTCGGCGTGCATATCACCTGTAGAATTGCTCAGTAATAATTCTCGGATTTTCTCACCTACTTTGGTACCACCAGGCTCGCGCGTCAATACAACCTGAATACCTTTGGCTTTTAAGTATTCACAAATAAAGTCTATTTGTGTGCTTTTCCCTGCACCTTCAACGCCATCAATAGTGATAAATTTTCCTTTTTTCATGATCGCTATTTTATAGATTTTTCAAGTATTTTTTGATATTGTATCGATGCTGTTTATAAGTTTTTGCAAAGGCATGTGTACCGTCCTTCTTAGCAACAAAATAAAGTGTATCGCCCGTAGCGGGATGCATTGCTGCGTGTAGCGATGCTTGACCAACTGCACCAATCGCTGTAGGAGGCAAGCCTTTGTGTCGATAGGTGTTATACGGGCTGTTAAATTTCAAATCTTGCTTACTGAGTGAGCCTCGATACTGATTACCTAGCGCATAAACAACCGTTGGGTCAGTTTGCAGGCGCATGCCCTTTTTCAAGCGACGCATAAACACACCCGCTATTTCTGATTTTTCTTGGTTATGTGCCGTTTCTTTTTCAATTAAAGAAGCCAACACTAGTGCCTCGGCTGGATTTTTTAAACCCAAAGATTTGTCTCGCCCTTGCCATTCATAATCCAGTTTCTCTCGCATCATTTGATTGGCCCTTTTAAAAACACTGACCACGCTATCGCCGTAATTAATTTGGTAAGTATCTGGCCAAAAATACCCTTCATAAGGTTTTTTTACATTCGCTAATTTCATGGTTTCATCAAATGAGCCGCTCGACT
>JABGOT010000128.1:0-19170 GCA_018648985.1 Candidatus Ruthturnera sp. | reverse complement strand
TAAGGTTTTTTTACATTCGCTAATTTCATGGTTTCATCAAATGAGCCGCTCGACTTTAGGGATTTAGCATCGGTAAGCTGTTGATAATAATGACGCACTGTCTCGCCTTCAATTAAAGTGATATTTCGATTGGCTACTTTTGCCGATGAGAAATTTTTTAACAGTTCAATCACGCCCATATCTGGATGCACATCATAATAGCCAGATTTTAGTTTTGATTCAAGGCCAAGCACTTTGGCCGCACTCACCACAAAATAGCTTGAATAAATCAAACCGTAGCGTTTAAGGTCGTCTGCCGTTGAAGTGATGCCAGCGCCTTTGGGTAATTCATAAACAAAAGGCTCAACCGCTCTGATCGTATTTGCCCAATAAGTCCAAGCTAATATTAACGCAACAACCGATGCTAATAAAATTTTTAAAAAAGACTTTTTAGGCTTCAATAAAACTGTATTTCTTCGCTTTGAAAGGTGCTTATTAAAAGCATGTATTAGTTGTTGAGTTATTACTTGTCCAGAAAAAGAATGCTCATTAATACGTGTAACCGATTTAATCCCAATCACGCTATTAGTGATAAACACCTCATCGCACGCATACAGTTCTTGCAGGGTAACAGCACCCATATTAACTTGCAGCCCCAACTCAACAGCAATTTTTAGAATGACTGAGCGACGCGTGCCTTCAATGCCGCATTCATCCAAACTTGGTGTTAACAATACGCCCGACTTTACGGCAAAAATATTACCCTGCGTTGCTGAAATCACATAACCATTGTCATCCAGCATAATGCATTCATCACCTTTCATGTCTGTTCTGGCCAATATTTGCTCAAGACGATTACAATGCTTAATGTTAGACAGCAATTGATTAGTGGCATAACCACTATGGCACGTTGTTAATGTATATTGATCAAGCGTTTTCTCTGGCATTGTAGATACAATAACAAGTCGGGTTGGCTCAATATCTGTATCAAATCCGTAGCCTCGAGCACTTTCACCACGAGAGAGTATGACCTTTACCACGGCTTGATCTAGCTTGGCAATTGAAAGCGCCTTAGCAATGTCTTTTAGCCATTGCCTTTCATTAACAGGGTTGATCTTTAGCTGAATACGGCCTTTTTCTAATCGTGCAAAATGCTCAGACCAAAATAACAATCGAGATTTTTTAACCACACAGGTTTCAAACAAGCCATCGCCAAATTGAGTTAAACGATTAAAGACGCTTAACTTAGATTGTTTTTTTCCGTTTATCAATACGACGCTATTCATGAACCAATATTATAATTCAGTGTGCCTATAAAATAAGTTAAAACACTAATGAAAAATCTCAATTTTTTACTAATCATTATAAGTACAATATGCATTTGGGTTAAATTTACCCACATATAAGCAATAGGAGTGATAAAATCCGAAGTTCTTATTATTTTTTAATTTAAAACAAGGGGAGTAAAGATGAGTGGAGTTATTAATGTAGTTAAGTGGGTACTGATGATCATCGGTGCAATTTCAGTTTATTACGGTATGTCGTTACAAATGAAGTATGACGGCGTTACTGGCAAGATTATTAGTGAGGTTATCTCACCAAAATTACACCCAGAATCAATGGCTAAGGTTTATATGCCGATGGCTAACACTTTATTAAAAACTGGCGATATCACCATGGCCTCTATTGTGCGTGTTAAGGTTGCCGATGATGTAACTAACGAAGATGTTGAAGAGGCAATGGAAAGTATTGCAACTGAAGAAGGCATTCGTTCTGTAGGTATGCTACCATTATCAGAAATGGTTGAATTGCAAACTAATGCCCCCGGCGTAACAAAAGGACATGCAGATTTCAAACGTCAAAGATTCCTTAAGATCTTTCAATACTGTGCACCTCGTACTGCGATGACAATGGTTGAGCATTCAGATGCATTCTCAGCTTACTTGCCTTGTCGTTTAGCACTAATTGAAGACAAGCAAGGTCAAAGATGGTTGTACACATTAGACATGAATGCAATGATTTATGGTGGCGCAGAATTACCTGAGTACTTATTAGAAAAAGCACTTGAAGTTCAGCGTGTTATCACTCGCATTCAAAACGGTGGCGCAGAAGGTGACTTCTAAACAATTAACTTAATTGTTAAAAAACCGCTCTTTTGGGCGGTTTTTTATTGTCTAAAATAAGACCATGGACCCTATTTATCATCAGCTCGACTTTGGTATCACCTGTATTGATACCGAGCACATGCGCAAAGACTTTGTCGCCGCTTATTTAATTGAAGATGAAGGTCGTGCTGCTTTTGTCGATACTGGTTGTTACTTATCTGTGCCAGCTTTACTAGCCACACTTGATGATAAAAATATCAAGCGTGAAAATGTTGACTATATATTACTCACACATATTCATCTCGACCATGCTGGTGGTGCGGGCGAGTTAATTAAACACCTACCAAATGCCAAAGTGTATGTACATGAATATGGCGCCAATCACTTAATTGACCCATCTAAATTACGTGCTGGCGTGATTGATGTTTATGGTGAATTGTTCTTTAAGCAATTTTTAGGTGATTTAATCCCAACCCCTAAAGACAAAGTTATTACTGCAAAAGATGGTGATGTAATTACCTTGGGCACTCGATCATTAAAGTTTGTCGACAGCCCTGGGCATGCCAGACATCATGTGTGTATTTGGGATGAGAAATCTCAAGGTATTTTTAGTGGTGATACACTGGGGGTGAGTTATCGTGAGTTTGACACCGATCAAGGTGAGTTAATCTTCCCACCAACTACGCCGGTACAGTTTGACCCTGATGCCTGGAAAAACACCATTGAACTACTGATGAGGCTTAAACCAAAATACGCTTATTTGACGCATTTTAATCGTGTCGAATTTACAACGAAATCTGCCAATATGTTGATAGAACATATCGATGGTTTTGTTAATATCGCTGAAAGTTTGAAAGACCAATCAAATCGTCATAAAGCCATTAAAGAAGGGCTACTTAATTACTTATTAGAAATTGCCACTAAGCACGGCGTTACACTTAATGAAGCGCAACAAGTTAAGTTATTTAAAGGGGATTTAGAAATCTGCGCCCAAGGCTTAGGTGTTTGGTTGGATCGTAATTCTTAAGTTTTGTAATAGGCCTTGCCTATTACAAAATCCAATCAATAGTAAGAACAGCAATAATCCGTTACTTCTTTAACCTGTAATTTAAAGCTTGAATCTTTCGGCACTTCAAACGACGTGTCTTTGGTGAAAGTTTGCCATTCATTCTCACCTGGTAGCAATACGTCTAACACACCAGCTTGAATTTCCATTAGCTCATTGTCATCTGTACCAAATTCATACTCCCCTGGCATCATAATGCCGAGTGTCTTTTTACTACCATCGGCAAACTGAACCACGCGAGAAGTCACCTTGCCATCAAAATAAATATTGGCTGCCTTTACAACAGTTACATTTTCAAAACTTGACATAATAATCCTTTTTTTAATTTGATACGGGCCTTGCCCGTATCACTTATATTTGATCCAAAATATATTGCGTTAATAATGGTACTGGGCGACCAGTTGCACCTTTTTTAGCGCCACTAACCCAGGCGGTGCCTGCGATATCTAAATGTGCCCAACGATAATCTTTGGCATATCGCGCCAAGAAACAAGCGGCTGTCACTGTGCCGGCTTCACGCCCACCAATATTACCCATATCAGCAAAATTTGACTTTAATAATTCATCGTACTCATCATCAAGTGGCAGCTGCCAAGCGGTATCCAGGGCTGTTTTACCTGCGCTAATGAGATCATCAGCAAGGTCTTGGTCATTTGCCATAACACCACAGTGATGTTTGCCTAGCGCCACAATTACTGCACCGGTTAAAGTAGCAGTGTCGATCACTACCTCAGGGTTAAATCTCTCAACATAAGTTAGCGCATCACACAAAATCAAGCGACCTTCTGCATCGGTATTAAGCACTTCAATGGTTTGACCTGACATTGAAGTCACCACATCGCCCGGCTTAGAGGCATTGTGTGCTGGCATATTCTCAACTGCTGGCACCACAATCGCAAGATTTACTTTAAGTTTCATCTCTGCCACAGCACGCATTGTGCCGATTACCGATGCTGCGCCACACATGTCGTATTTCATTTCATCCATGCCTGCACCAGGCTTTAATGAAATGCCGCCACTATCAAAAGTCACACCCTTGCCAACCAGCACAATTGGCTTGGCATCGCCATTACCTTTGTAGCTTAGACTAATGAGCTTTGGTGGCTCAATTGAGCCTTTAGATACTGAGAGTAACGAACCCATACCTAATTTAGACATGTCAGATTCTTCTAATACTTCACAGTCTAGATTAAATTCTTTGGCTAGGTCTTGCGCCGTCTCTGCCAAATAAGTTGGCGTACAGATGTTTGATGGTAAATCACCCAAGTGACGCGTTAACGCCATACCGCTTGCAATCGCTTGCCCTTGCGCTAGTTCGTGAGCGTTATCACCATCAGATTGAATGGCAATACTTTCAACTGAACTTTCATCACTCTTTTCAGTGCCAACTTTTTGTATTTGATAAGTGGTATTTTGCATTACTCTGGCAGTTGTTCTTTGTGTCCAGCTTTCATCATGCTGATCAACATCAAGCTGTTGAATCATAATGCTTTTTGCTTTAATACCCTCAAGTGCCGTGCTTGCAGAAAGTAGTGCTTTGATGTAATTTTTATCGGTTGTTGGTGTATCGCCCAAACCAACAACAATGACGTTATTAGCCTTAAAACCGTCGACCAAACTTAAGCATAAAACTTTGCCAACTTTAGCCTCAAAATGATTAAGCTCGATCAATGATTGCACAGCTTGGTCATCAAAGCTTGTGTCAGTGTTAGCAAACACTACTGTGGCATCGCCATCAAAATGTTGAATGGCTCGATTAATTAACGAAAACTCCATGATTCTACCTAGAAAAAATATAATCCCGATATTCTACCTAAAGATGTAAAATTTATTCATTTTTCACACAATTTTATTATGATGATCAAACGACTTTTTATTACTTTAATACTTCTATCAGGCACTGCCATTGCCGATAAAGACACCGTTATTAACAACCTTGAGCGCTTCTTTGGCACGATTGAAAAAGAAGACATTATGGACAGCCCATTTAACGGCGTTTACGAAGTGATTGTCTACAATCCAGTTGATTCCCTTTTGGTGTCTAAAGATGGCCAATATATTATTCAAGGCGATGTGGTTGACCTAACTACAAGAAAATTACTGCCGATTAGTGACAAAGTTAAACTCATTAAAGCCACCTTAATTAACTCAATTAATGATCAAGATAAAATTATCTATAAAGCTGATAATGAAAAATACAGCATTAATGTCTTCACCGATGTAGATTGCCCGTTCTGTCGAAAGCTACATTTGGGCATGGACAAAATGAATGAATTGGGTATTACAGTCAAATACTTGGCGGCACCACTAGCCTCATTACACCCAACAGCCCAAAGCAAAATGCAAAAAATATGGTGTGCTGATGATAGAAATTTAGCACTTGATAACTATAATATCGACAAAGAAGTACCAGATGTTGACAGCTGTAATGACCCTGTTGCTGAGCAATTATCACTTTCTAAACAATTGAGTGTTACTGGAACGCCAGCGTTATTTTTATCTGATGGTACACACCTTCCCGGATACTTAAGACCAGACTTACTATTTAAAAAGATAAAACAAACTCTTGGCCAATAATACAAGGCTTGTTGCGTTAGAGGCAATTTGCTCGGTCGTTTTAGACAAGCGCTCTCTGTCTTCATTTGTTTATCCCGATCAAGATGATGCACTGGCCAAATCTTTAGTATTTGGCACTATTCGCTTTTATCATCAGCTGAATGACATTGTTACCGATCTACTCAATCACTCTTTAGAGAAAGAAGATTTAGACATTCATTGCCTAATGCTATTAGGCGCTTATCAAATTCTATATTCTAAAGTTGCCATCCATGCTAGTATTTTTGAAACGGTTGATACACTCAACCTTATAGACAAAACTTGGGCCAAAGGTTTGGTGAACGCAATACTAAGACAAATCGATCGAGATCAAGAAGCGCTTAAAAAGCAAGTGCACTACTCCCACCCAACTTGGATGGTTAAAAAAATTAAACAGAATTATCCTGATGATTTTGAGCAGATTTTCACACAAAATAACACCCAAGCGCCAATGACACTTCGCATTCACCCTAAACATTCAGCTGGTGATTATCAACAAAGCCTTGATAGTGAAAATATTCAATCCAGCCTTTTAGAAGTGGCACCCCAAGCTCTAGTACTTAACAAGCCAATAAGTGTTTATGACTTACCGGATTTTGATATTGGCTCTTGCTATGTACAAGATGCATCGGCACAATTAGCAGCGCCTTTATTAACCCCAAAAGATTCAGATCGAATCTTGGATGCATGTAGTGCACCTGGTGGTAAGACTACTCACCTATGTGAGCTGGCATCAAAAGCAAAAATCATCGCGCTTGATAGCGACTCAGAACGCCTTGAAAGAGTTAAGCAAAATGCTCAGCGCTTTAATATTAATACTATCGATATTATCCAAGGCAATGCACAACAACAAGATTGGTGGGATGGTGAATTATTTGACAAAATATTACTCGATGCACCGTGTTCTGCCACAGGTGTAATTCGTCGACACCCAGATATTAAGCTCTTAAGAAAACCCAAGGATATTAAAAATTTAGTAACACTTCAAGCTCAAATATTAGAAAACCTTTGGCAAACACTAAAGCCAGGTGGTGTACTTTTATATGCCACTTGTTCTATTTTAAAAGCAGAGAATGAAGAACAAATTACGCATTTTTTGCAAACACATCAAGATGCTGTAGAGATAAAAATAGATTTAGACTGGGGCATTGAGACCACTGTTGGCAGACAAAACTTGCCCTCTCATCACTTTGATGGGTTTTATTACGCCAAGCTACAAAAAAAGGTAGAATAGTTTGACCTTTAATAAAAAAGGCAGTTTAACTCTCGGGGGAGAAATCATGAAAAAATCACTACTAGCAATCGTTACATTTGCAATGTTGGCGATCAATGCACAAGCAGCCAATCCAAAATACGTTATTCAAATCAGCACGGATGATGCCAGAACTCAAAAAATCGTTCTAAATAATGCAGCCAATTTGCAGAAATACTATGGCGCAGATAAAGTCGATGTTGAAATCGTTGCTTACGGCCCAGGCTTAGGCATCTTAACACCGGGCAATAAAAATGCTTCACGTGTTGAGAAAATGGCAATGAATGATATTACTTTTAGTGCTTGTCAAAACACCATGAACGGCATTAAGAAAAAGAAAGGCGCCTTTCCAAAACTAACTGATGGTGTGACTATCACCCCTTCTGGCGTGGTTCGCATTGGTGAATTACAGCAACAAGGTTATTCATATATTAGACCTTAAGATAGAAAAAAATCCAATAAAAAGGCGCTTAGAGCGCCTTTTTATTACTTACTTTATTTCTCTAAAGCAATATCCAGCACTTCATCAATCCACTTAACTTTAATCACATTAAGTTTGCCTTTGATCTTATCTGGCACTTCTGAGAGTTCACGTTCGTTGTCATCTGGGATAATCACTGTTTTAATACCACCACGTAATGCTGCCAGCATTTTTTCCTTCAGCCCACCAATCGGTGTAATCTCACCACGTAAGGTAATCTCACCCGTCATAGCCACATCAGCCTTAACTTTTCTGCCTGTTAGTACCGATACCAGCGCAGTACACATGGCTGCACCAGCACTTGGGCCGTCTTTAGGCGTAGAGCCGTCAGGTACGTGAATATGAATATCTAACTTTTCTTGGAAATCATTAGCAATGCCTAATTCTTTTGCTCGTGTGCGTGTAACACTCATTGCCGCTTGAATAGATTCTTTCATCACGTCGCCTAACTGACCGGTGTAATTAAGCTTGCCTTTGCCTTTATAAGCAGTTGCTTCAATCGTTAGTAAGTCACCACCAACGGATGTCCATGCTAAGCCTGTTACTTCACCAACTTGGTTGCGCTCTTCTGCTAAACCATAACGGAATTTTTTAATCCCTAAGTATTTTGGCAAGCTTTTTGCGTTAATAATGGCTCGGCCTTTGCGTTTTTTAAGTACCACTTCTTTCACTACTTTTCGACAAATTGTACTAATGGTACGGCTTAAGCTACGCACACCTGCTTCGCGGGTGTAGTAACGGATAATGTCTAAAATCGCCGAATCTTTAAAATCAATCTCGCTTGATTTAATACCGTTATTTTCCATCGCTTTGGCAACCAAATGGCGCTTGGCGATTTGTACTTTTTCATCTTCAGTGTAGCCAGACAGCTCAATAATTTCCATACGGTCTAGTAATGGTTGTGGCAAATCAAGCGAGTTGGCTGTGGCCACGAACATCACTTGCGAAAGGTCATAATCAACTTCTAAATAATGATCATTAAAGGTGTGATTTTGCTCTGGGTCTAATACTTCCAGCATTGCTGAAGAGGGGTCGCCTCGATAATCACTGGCCATTTTTTCGATTTCATCTAGCAAAAATAGTGGATTTTTAACTTTCACTTTTTGCATTTTTTGCACAATAGAGCCTGGCATTGCGCCAATATAAGTACGTCTATGACCACGAATCTCAGCTTCATCACGCACGCCACCTAACGCCATGCGCACATACTTGCGGTTTACTGCTTTGGCAATCGATTCACCTAAAGAAGTTTTACCCACGCCAGGAGGGCCAACAAGGCACAAAATATTGGCTTTATTGTGTGTCACACGAGTTTGTACAGCTAAGTGCTCCAAAATGCGCTCTTTGACCTTGTTTAGGCCGTAGTGATCGTCATCTAAAATCTTTTGCGCTTTATTTAAGTCTTTGTTAATACGTGTTTGTTTTTTCCACGGTACATCGCATAAGTTTTCAATATAGGTGCGAATGATTGATGCATCTGATGATTGGGATGACATACGAGAAAGTTTTTTGAGTTCAGACTCTGCTTTGGCTTTAACCACTTTAGGCATTTTTGCTTTATTGATGCTTGCTTGCAAGTCCTCGATTTCATTTTCATCTTCGGCTTGACCTAACTCTTTTTGGATAGATTTCATCTGCTCATTCAAATAGTAGTCTCTTTGGTTAGACTCCATTTGCTTGCGTACGCGAGACTGAATTTTCTTCTCAGCACTTAGCACATCAATCTCACCTTGGATAACCGCTAGAATTTTATCTAACCTGTCTTTGGCGTGATCACCTTCGAGTAGAGATTGTTTTTCTTCAAGCTTAAGATTTAAATTAGCAATAATGACATCACTAAAACGCCCAACATCAGAAATATCTTGCAACACCTTAAATACCTCTTCAGGTATTTTTTTATTCAGCTTGATGTAAGTTTCGAAACTGTCTAGCGCCAAACGCATCATCGCTTTTATTTCAACATTTTCACTAGACTCTAGATCAAATTCACTAACCGATACCTCGGTGTAATCTTCCGCTTCAAAAAACTGCTCAATCTTCGCACGTTTAACACCCTCAACCAACACTTTAATTGTGCCATCAGGTAGTTTTAACATTTGCAAAATTGTTGCCAGTGTGCCTACTTTATGCAAATCATCATTGACAGGATTTTCAGTTTTTTCGTCTTTTTGTGCTACTAAAAAGATGTACTTGTTACTGCCCATTGCTTGAGTAATTGCATTAACAGAGGATTTTCTACCGACAAAAAGCGGCATCACTGTGTGTGGAAAAACCACCACATCACGCAAAGGCAATAAAGGCACTCTCTCCTGAGCTAGGTCAATGATTTCTGTTGTGGCTTCTGTTCCCATAATAGCGTTACGCCTTGTTTTTGTAATAATTTAGATAGATAGTGGTGAGTGACGTTAATTTCAAGTATCCAAGCACCAAAATCATCCACCTTTTCATTGTGGATATAGCCAATATTGTAGATTTCACTACGAATATAAGCTGATTTTACATCTAACTGTATTTTGGCACGTGTCATCATACCACTAAGCTGTTCAGCTAACGCCTGATAAAGCAAATCAATACCTTTGCCTGTTTGCGCCGAAATCCATACACGGTAAATTCTACCCTCTTTATCACGATCCATTCTTGGCTCAAAATCACTCAAGCAATCAATTTTGTTCATGACTAGGATATTGGGTACTTTATTCGCTTCAATTTCAAAAATAATATCTTCAACTTGGTCGATTTTTTCGCGGTTGTATTCGTCAGAGGCATCCACCACATGAAGCAACACATCGGCTTGCCGGGTCTCTTCTAAAGTCGACTTAAAGGCATCAACCAAATCATGAGGTAAATCCTGAATAAAGCCGACTGTATCTGCAATCACCGCCTCACCAGAAGCGGGCAAAATCACACGGCGAATCGTAGAATCAAGTGTTGCAAATAATTGATCATTTGCAAATACTTCCGCCTCAGTCAATTGATTAAACAAAGTTGATTTTCCAGCGTTGGTATAACCCGCTAACGCGATCATCGGTAATTCGTTTTTAAGGCGTGATTTACGACCTAAGTCACGTTGCTTATGGACCTTGTCTAAGCGCCTAGTAATACTCTTAATTCGTATAGCAATCAGACGTTTGTCTGTTTCTAGTTGCGTTTCACCTGGGCCTCTAAGGCCAATACCACCCTTTTGACGCTCAAGGTGAGTCCAGCCTCTAACCAATCGAGTAGAAAGGTGTCTAAGTTGTGCCAACTCAACTTGAAGCTTACCCTCAAATGAACGCGCCCTAAGTGAAAAAATATCCAAAATTAGGCCAGTACGATCCATCACCTGACACTCAAGTGATTTTTCTAGATTACGCTCTTGTGAAGGTGATAGCTCAGAAGAAAATATAATTAAGTCTAACTCTAGTTCTTTAACTAACTCAGCCAGCTCTTGCACTTTTCCTGAACCAATAAAATATTTAGCACTAGCGTAATTACGATTAACTTTAAGATTTTTGACTACGATAAGGCCCGAGGATTGGGCTAATTCTTCAAGCTCGTCCATTGCATTATGGACATGTCGATTGCTGGGTAATTCTACATACACCAACAGCGTTCGTTCGCCTTGGCCAACGGCGTCTTTTTGGCGATCAAATAATTCCAACTGAGTAGTATGGGTTTATGGGTTAGCTAGCTTTTTTAGATTTCTTAGCTGATCGATACACCATTAACGGCGCGTTCTTTTTCTCAACCACTGTTTTGTCGATCACCACTTCATTGACATCATCTAATGACGGTAATTCAAACATTGTATCTAGCAATAAGTCTTCCAAGATAGAGCGTAAGCCTCGAGCGCCCGTTTTACGTTTAATGGCTAACTTGGCAATCGCTGATAAAGCTGGTTTTCTAAAGGTTAGCTTAACGCCTTCCATTAAGAACACTTCTTGGAACTGCTTAACCACTGAATTCTTAGGCTTTGTTAAGATCTGAATCAGTGCGTCTTCGTCTAGCTCGCTAAGTGCTGTTTGCACGGGTAAGCGGCCGACTAATTCTGGAATCAAACCATAGCTAATTAAGTCTTCTGGTTCAATTAAACTAAATAAATCGCTCAATGTTTTTTCTTCGTTAAGGTCTTTCACATCAGCAGAAAAACCAATACCAGTTGCTTTTTCAACACGTCTACCAATCACCTTATCCAGACCACCAAACGCACCACCACAAATAAATAAAATCTTTGAAGTGTCAACATCAATGGTTTCTTGGTTAGGGTGTTTGCGCCCACCTTGAGGTGGTACTGAAGCTACGGTGCCTTCAATTAGCTTAAGCATGGCTTGCTGTACACCTTCACCCGAAACATCGCGCGTAATTGAAGGTGAATCACTACGACGAGAGATCTTGTCAATTTCATCAATAAAGATAATGCCACGCTCTGCACGGTCTGCATCAAAATCACATTTAGACAATAAGCTCTTAATGACATTTTCAACATCATCACCCACATAGCCAGCCTCAGTTAGTGTGGTCGCATCAGCTACGGTAAATGGTACATCTAAGATGCGCGCTAGTGTTTGTGCCAATAAAGTCTTACCCGAGCCTGTTGGGCCAATCATTAAGATGTTAGATTTGTCTAATTCAACATCGTTTGACACATAGTCACTCTGCAGGCGCTTGTAATGGTTGTAAACTGCAACAGAGAGTACTTTCTTAGCGTGGTCTTGACCAATCACATAATCGTTTAAAAAATCAAGTAATTCTTTAGGCGTGTAGTCCCACTCTTGATGCGTGTCTGTAATTTCTTTAAGCGCTTGCTCTTGAATTAAGTCATGGCATGATTCAATGCATTCGTTACAAATATAAACGCCTGGGCCAGCAATTAAGCGATCAACTTCCGCTTTAGCTTTGCCACAAAATGAACAATTTAATTCTTCAGTATCTGCTGCCATAGGTTAAGACGCCTTAGCGTTTTGTAAGTACTTTATCAATTAAGCCATATGTCGCCGCTTCAGAGGCTGACATAAAGTTATCTCGGTCTGTATCTTTTTGGATGGTCTTAATATTTTGCCCTGTGTGGGATTTTAAAATAGTATTAAGTTTTTCTCTTACTTTTAAGATCTCTTGCGCATGAATATCAATGTCACTGGCTTGGCCAGAAAAACCACCCAAAGGCTGGTGAATCATGCATCTTGCATGTGGCAACGCAAAACGTTTGCCTTCGGCACCTGCAGTTAACAATAAAGCGCCCATACTAGCCGCTTGGCCAATGCACAATGTCGAAACATCGGGCTTGATAAATTGCATCGTGTCGTAAATCGCCAAACCTGCAGAAACCGACCCACCCGGTGAATTAATATATAAATGAATATCTTTATCTGGATTTTCAGACTCTAAAAATAACAACTGAGCCACAATAACGTTGGCCATATAGTCTTCAACAGGCCCCACTAAAAAAATAACACGCTCTTTTAAAAGGCGCGAATAAATATCATAAGCACGTTCACCTCGGGCAGATTGCTCCACCACCATTGGGACTTGATTTAAGTTCTGAATTGTCATTTATGTTTGTTTTGTTACTTCCTGAAACTTTTTATTTTTAAAGGTAACGGTCGCCTTGTCTAAAACAGCATCTTGCACCATTTTTTCTACCACTAATAACTCAACATGCGTTAGTCTTGTTGGGTCTTCATTGTAGTAGTCTATCATTTGTTGTGCATTTTCGCCATACATCTGCGACATTTCTATTAACTTAGCGTCAAGTTGCTCTTTGCTCGCAGTCAAATTATGATTGCTAGCAACTGCGTTAATCAACAAACCTAATTTAACACGGCGTGTTGCTTCCGTATTAAATGCTGAGGCTTCTAGGTCAGTTTGAGACTGCATACCTTGCTGCTGCATACGCTCCTGCATTTCTTGAAGTAAGTTTTGTGCTTCAGCATCAACACTACCTTGTGGCACAGTGAAATCATTAACGGCTAATAACGCATCAAATACTGCATTCTTATTCTCTTCAGCAATACGGCCATCGATCTCAACACGCATTTGCTCTTTCATGCTTTTATTTAGTGCATCCATGTCTTTTTCACCGAATTTTTCAGCAAACTTATTGTCTAACTTAGGTGCTTTAGGTGCAGACACATCTGTCACAGTGATTTCAAAAGTAACCTCTTTGCCGGCCAATTGTGGCGCATGGTAATCTTTAGGGAAGGTTAAGTCTAAACTGATTGATTTACCTGAAGCAACATCAGTTAAGCCATCTTCAAAACCTTTGATCATTGTTCCTTTACCCAAGATTAACTGAAAGTCAGTTGCTTTACCACCATCAAATACTTCACCATCCATACTACCTTCGAAATCAATTGTTACTTGATCGCCATCTTTAGATTTGCGTTTAACCGATTTGTACTCAGTTGACTGATCGATCAAGCCCTCTAAAGTTCTGTCTTCATCTGCTTTGGTGATTTTTACTTTAGTTTGTTCAATCTTTAGCTTGGAGAAATCAGCGATTTCGATCTCAGGATAAACTTCAAACTCAACCGTATAAGTAAACTCTTTTTTGTCTTTTGAATCTATCTTAGTAATAGTTGGACGCGCTGCCGGCGTCACTTTTGCTTCTGCTAACGCGTCAACCAAGGTCTCGTTCACAATATCGTTTACCGCATCTGAAGTTGCATTATCGCCAAATTTCTGGCGCAACATAGTCAAAGGTACTTTGCCCTTTCTAAAGCCATCAATGCTCACTTGTGAAGCCATTTTTTGCAAAACTGCGTCTGTTTTTTGTTTAAAAATGTCTGCAGGCAATTTAACTGTTAATGATCTTTTAAGACCGTCTAATGTTTCTAGTGAAGTTTTCATGTGTTATAAATCCGATATTGTACTTAAAAAAGAATAAATTATACCCGATGGGGTGGTATTTTCATGAGCAATAAAAAAGGCAGTCAAGACTGCCTTTTTTAACTTTTAGGGAATGCAAGTTCGCTAAAAGTAAAGGGTTAGTGTAAGGTCGAGATGTACTCAGAAACTGCATCAATTTCTGCGTTGGTCAAACTCTTGGTAAAGTTAATCATCATACCTTCATAATCGTTAGTTCTACTTGGCTTGGTTGAGCCTGTTTGCGCGTTGATTGAATCTTGACGAAACAATTTAAGTTGCTTAGCAACATAAGCCGCATGTTGTGAAGACAACACTGGGAAGCCTGCAGCTGGAATGCCTTTTCCTTGTGGACCATGACAAGCGATACAAGCAGTTACACCAGTGTCTTTCTTACCACCACGATAGATTTTTTCACCCAAAGCCATGTTTGCACCTGGTTTAGCTACACCTGGCGTTAGCGTTTGCGATGCGTAGTAGGCAGCAATATTTTGCATGTCAACGTCTGTTAATGGTGCTACCATGCCAGCCATCGTAGCATCTGCACGATCATGAGTTTTAAATTCTCTTAATTGTTTTAACAAGTAAGCTTCGCTTTGTCCTGCTAATTTAGGAAAGATTGGCACCATTGAGTTACCATTGACACCATGACAACCAATACAAGTTGCTGATTTTTCTTGACCAAGCGCCGTGTCGCCTGCCGCTAAAGTATGTGTTGAAACTGAAATCAATACAACAGTGAAGATTAATGCTAATTTATTCATGGGACTTCCTTTTTTGCAAAAAAATAAGCCGATATTATACTCAATATCGGCTTATCATAATATAGGATTTAAACTTAAATCCTAAAAATTACGGATGCGGTTAAAACCGCCAGTAATTTATTTTCCAGATAGGAAATCAGCAATTGCTTGCTCATGGCCTGCAGCCATTGGAGCCATTGCATTCATTGTTGCATCTTTACGAGCGCCAGTCTGGAAGTCTTTTAACTGTTGAACAAGCCAACCAGCATCTTTACCTGCTAATGATGGGTACGATGGTACCACTGAGTTACCGCCAGCACCGTGACAACCTGAACAACCTAAGTTGTTGTACATTGCTGCGCCGTCTGCTTGAACTGAAAATGAACCCATTGAAATTGCAGCCACTGCTGCTACTAATAAAACTTTCTTCATTACTCTCTCCTTATTTTTATAAACTAAAATATAATGGTAATTAACACCACGAATTTTGATTATACATCTGTTTAACTAAATGAGCAACACCTACCACCAGGCCAAGTTTGTACTCTCGTGCCCATCACTTAAAGGCTGTCCAGAAGACCAAGGCTTTGAAGTAATTTTTGCCGGCCGCTCTAATGCTGGAAAATCAAGCGCGATCAACACACTGACTTTACAAAAAAAGTTAGCCAAAGTCTCACGTACACCTGGCAGAACACAACACCTAGTATTTTTTGAACTCGATGAAAATCGTCGTTTGGTTGACTTGCCGGGCTATGGTTATGCCAAAGTACCCGCACATGTGAAAAAACAATGGCACATTGACATGAGCGAATATTTTGAAAAACGTCGCTGTCTAGCAGGCGCCGTATTAGTGATGGACGTGCGTCGCCCATTAACGCCGTTTGACCAAATGATGCTGGATTGGTGTGTCAGTATCAACCTGCCTACGCAAATCCTACTCACCAAATCAGACAAGCTTAAAAAAGGCGCGGCAAGCAATGCATTGCTCAAAGTCAAACGCGCTATTGAGTCGCATCCTTATGTAGAAGTACAGCTGTTTTCTAGTTTAAAAAAACAAGGTTTAGAAACAATTTGGGGTCGGCTCGATACTTTCTTCGGCTATGTGGATTAATGCTGATCTAGCAAAACTCAGTGCCAAAGACAGTATTGTCTTGGCTAATAATCGACAAGTCTTAGCTTTTAAAAAAACTTGGGGATTGCAACGTGGCACTTCAGCACTACCTCAAACTTTTTCTTGGAAGCAATATCTACAGCACACTTGGAGAGAAGTTAATCCTAACTCGTCTAAACGACTTATTTCAGCCATTGAATCTAGAATGCTCATCACTCAGTCTATGGAACGCTTGGGGCAAGTGGCTGATGTTCGCTTAATAGACGAAGTCGTTAAAAATATTGATTATTGTTATGCGCACTTAATCAGCCCCTCTGTACTGTCGGATTCACATCATCAAAACAGTGAGTTATTTAGCACTTGGATGCTGGATTACCAACAAACCAAACTTGAGCTTAATGTACTGGATGTAAACGACCTGTCCAAACTCATTCTAAATCGTGAAAGTGAAATCAACCAACCCTATCTTTATGGCTTTAAAACACTCACACCCGAACAATCGCTTTTGTTTAGCAACATCGGGCATCAGGTTTTAAGTGCAGATCAGCCCAACACACACAGCAGTAATCAAATTTTTAACACAACGTTTGATGAGATTTTTCATGTTGCCAACTGGGCTAAAGATTTACACAAAAAATATCCAAAAAAGCACATTGCCATTGTCAGCCCGCAACTCAATAGCGAGCATCATCAAATAAAATCAATTTTTGATCAAGTGTTTAGCGATGTGCTTGTCGGCACTGGGCAAAAAGCCTACAACATTTCTCTAGGTTTGCCACTAACTGATTACCCGCTCATTAAGCATTTATTATTGGTATTGCAATTGTCTCAACAATTACAAAGCAACCGAATCAGCACCGAAACCTTTAACGCTGTTATCGCTTCACCCTATATTGCTCATGCTCTAGCTGAACGCTCAAGACGAGCACTATTGGTAAACCAAGTTTTATCTTGGTCACAAACGCACTTTAAGTTTAATCAACTTGATGCGCACTTGATCAACACCCCTTTATTAAAAACACTCATTGATGATGTCAATGCACAAGTCACTAATGGCCAGCAAAAACATGATCAGTGGTTGCTCAACTTTAACGCGCACTTGCAAACCTGGGGTTTTGCAACCGACAGAACCTTGTCTAGCGTTGAATATCAATTGTTTAACAAATATCAACAAACCAGTTTGGGGTTGAATCAATTGTCTCAAATCACCGGCAAGGTAGGTGCATCACAAGCCATTAGTGATTTTCAAACTTGGTTATCACAGGTTATTTTCCAAGCGCAATCTGCCAAAACGCCGATTCAAATATTGGGCAGCTTAGAGGCAGAAAGCCTATACTTTGACGAGGCTTGGGTAATCGGTATGACTGATAATTTCTTACCAGCATCAATTAATTCTCCTCGTTTTATCCCTAATGACGTTGCTGCACAGCATCAAATCCCCCACAGTAATTTTGAGCTGATTGCCAAGGATGCACAAGACACGCTAAACAACTTAATCAACCTATCTAATCAAGTGAGCTTCTCTTATGCCAAAAACCACTTTGAGAGCGAACAGCATGGGTCGCCTCTACTGGACTTTAATCACGAAATTACAGCGCCCGAGCACCGGTTTGAATCCGCCCTATTGGAAACCATTAGCGACAATCAAGCCACGCCATTGGCTGACAAGCAAGTTAGCGGTGGCGTTGGCATTTTAAAAGACCAAATGGCTTGCGCTTTTAAAGGCTTTACTCACCGCCTTAATATCAAAAAATTTGATCCACCACATCTCGGCCTTAACCGTGCAGAACAAGGCGATGTAGTACACAAAGTATTAGAATCTATTTACCATAAAACACCCTGTTCTACTGATTTAGCAGCTTATAGCAAAGACGAACTGAATAAGCTGATTGATGCTGCCATTCAACATGAATTAAAGCGCTACAAACACTCCGGATTTACTCAAATCGAACACAGTCGTCTTGAGCAACTCATTCATAAATTCATCGCTACTGAAAAACAACGTGATGCCTTTAGAGTGGTTGCTACCGAGCAAAAAATCGAAGCTGATATTAATGGCTTAAGCTTTACCGCGCGTCTTGACCGAGTTGATGAGATGGATAATGGTGATCGCATTATCTTTGATTACAAAACGGGCGCCCTACCAAGCAATCCTTGGTGTGGTGACCCCATCAAAGAACCTCAATTACCCATCTATGCCACCACCAATCCGGCAGATGGCATTGCCTTTATCAAACCAGCGTCGGATAAAATTAGCTATATTGGCATGGCAAAGGACCACGACTCTTTACCAAAGAAAACCTCTAAACAAAAATCTTGCAATGAATGGGATGAGCAACTCAGCCTTTGGCAACAACAACTAGACCAAACTAGCCTCGACTATCAGCAAGGCAAGGCTGACGTATTGCCCACTAAAAACGCTTGCACCTATTGTGAATACGATTCACTTTGTCGTGTTGAAAAATGACGTAATAATCAATAGTTTTTCTTCTTCAATGGCTTTAGCGATATTGCTTTTATCAAGACTCGCAATATCAATCGAACCTAATTGATCTCGAAGTTGCTTAATAGATTCAACCTCAATTCCCAGCAAAACAAATATCACTAGTAATTGATCAAATCGATCTTTGCGTCTTAGCGCGTCTGTTCTTGCAAAAAAATCCAATACCACTTCAGGGCTCTGCTGGTTTAATTTGCCAGCAAGCTGATGCCACTCGCTCGTCAATAGCGCGAGTTGTGTATATTCTTTAGGGCATTTAATGTGCTGACATAACTGCTCGATGGCATCAGTACTCTGATGATGCAACCAAAGTGCAAATTTGACCACCGGACTATCAGTATCCAGCCGATCTAAAAATTCAAACTCATTCTCATGTGTTGTATGAGTATCACTATTAAGCATCGGAAACACTTTTGTGTCAGCGCCACAGGCTGATAGTACTTTAAAAAATGCTGATGGCGTCTGGTATGACAATGCCTTTTCAAGCTCTTTAAACAC
>JABGOT010000151.1 GCA_018648985.1 Candidatus Ruthturnera sp. | reverse complement strand
TGATATTACCATCACCAAAACAGCTTTTATACTGCAAAAGATGGCGCCTTTAGATACCGATAAATTAATAACAAGTATACTTTAAATATACCTAATCCTTTAGACAGCGAACACTAAACCCGTGAGTACGAGTCTTGCTGCTGAAAGTCGCATTGCCACTATTGACGGTCAAATTGCGACCATTCGACCCACCAGCAGACCGACCCCACAAGTAGGCGTCAAAACCAACATTGCCAAGCGCGCCACTCGCAGGATGGCGGTAGCCAGCAAGTGGGATTTTAAGCTTAGAATTATACGCACCAGCAGCGTCGTTGGTTGACCAAGAAACCCTTTCAGCCTCAAGCTCCGATTCTAATGGCACACTAAAGCCGGTTGGGCAAATATCATTCGCGCCATTATTTACCCAAGCGGCTGTACGCAATGCACCACTATCGTCCACATTGTTATTGTTTTGCGTGGTAGTTTGTACCCAATCATTAGGAGAGGTAGGGTTAGTGATAAACCCATTTGTTGCCGGGGTAATACTGGTTGCTAGCGTTGCTGCAGTTGTTGAGGTACGTGACTCATGCCTATCATCATCTCTACCCCATTGATACAGATCGCCATAAGCAGCACTGTCTGTGCTTGAAGTCGCTACTTGAGTAGCGCCGAGGTTTCTATCAAGCCACACTCTGTCAGTATCAGGAGATTGTACAGTTATATAGGTCAAGCTATTAAAGGTAATGGTTTCTGATTCAAATACATCCGTCACCGTAATCACAACACTCTGAGTTGTTGCATTGCTCGCGGTATCGGTAGCTGTGGCAGTAAAGTTATAAACATTGTTAGCACCACTATCGCCTGGAGTTTCATAATCAGGGGTTGAGTTAAAGGTTACTACACCTGAGCCAGAGTTAACACTAAATAAAGATGCATCGGTGCCAGAGATTGAATAAGTAATCGTCGTAACATCAGTTGCTACTAGGGTAATGGCTGCTGTTTGATTTTCAGCTGCATTAGCAGCTGCACTTGAGCTAAATACTGGTGCAGTATCATCTGTATCCGTTACTGTTACTACTACACTTTGTATGATTGTCAAGCCTTTAGAGTCAGTTGCTGTAGCAGTAAAGGCATAAGTATTATTAGTATCACTATCAGAGGGAGATTCATAATCAGGCGCTGTGGCAAAGGCAACTACACCTGTTGAACTATTTACAGTAAATAAGGTTGAGTCTGTACCTGAGATTGAATAAGCAATAGTTTGCTCATCTATTGCCACTAGGGTAATGGCTGTAGTTTGGTTTTCAACCACAGTGGCAGTAGCACTTGAGGTAAATACTGGGGCGATGTTGTTGAGTGTTTTCTCAATTTTAATTTGCTGCGAACGCTCAGCCATCTTTAATGAGGCTAGATTCAACATCGCCTTTGCTCTAAATGGATGATCATCCAAAACAAAGTTTGTGGCTTTCTCGTTATTATCAAACGGCAGTTTGATGCTAAGTTTGCCATAACTTTGACGCTCTTGTGTGTTGGAGTCTTCTTGGCCAAATTCAAAGCTGGCTGAAGGTGATAGTTCAATCTCAACGCCTAAGATATTACCGTTAATATTATCACCTACCGTTTGATCCCAGTAATAATGCGTGCCTTTAATGGTTGCCCAAGGCGCATACGGCATTTGCCCTTCTAACTTAATGTCATAACCTGATAAAGCTTCTTCAATATAATCGCCAATCACTTTGCTGTCTGATATTGAATAATAATGATTAGCATTGAGACTAAAGTTACTTCTTTGGTACTCTAAGCCTAATGATGCGCGCTTATGTTTTGAAGTGCCTTCATAATCAACAAATAAGTTAACACCAGCAATCGCACGCGCATCTTCCACTAAATAGCGTTGACCCATTCCTAGATTAAGGGTGTTGCGACGATTGTCTTCATTTTCAGCGTTGAATAGCGAACCTTGAATGTAGGTTAACTCTTGAATATCTGAGCTAAATTTAGAGATAGGTTGAATAGTATCAATACTATAACTCGGCTTTTCTGATTCAATACCTTTAATGCTGATGGATGTTCTACCCTTGCCAAAGTTGTTAATAAACTCATTGGCTTGGGTGTTAATAAAGCCTTCGGTGGTGCTGATGGCTTTATTGGTTAGCTGAGATCTAAGCTGCTCGCCTGCTTGGTGAGCGTCGATGGCAGTGGTATTAAGCGAAAGACTTAAGATGCCAACAACAAAGCTGTATTTAAATTTTAAATGCTTGTAGGGGGGGTATTTAAACGTCGCACGATTAACGGTAATTTTTCTAGTAATTTTGCATTATACGTTGATTTTGATCTATTATTATTTTTTCATTTATATCAAGAAATTGATATAAAGTGATGATTTTTAAAATTTGCCAAATTTTTCTTTTATCTAAAAATCCGATACCTGATCAGGCCTTGCCTACTCACAAAAATGATACAAACATTAATTTATAAGAAAAATAAGGAATTTTAGGCCTATTTTTAGATTGAAATTCTAAGAAAGCCCTTAATAAATCAGCTAAAAATCGCCATTCGTAAAATTTGCCAAATTTTTACTATTGATATACCTGAGATCTATGGGCAACTTTTAGCACAATAAATCCATTATTATCTTCACTAAGTAACAATCGATAAGAACCAACTCTAATGCGATGAGTAACGGGCAATAGATTAATAACTGATTTCAGATTTTGATCAAGCAAGTTTTTGTCTTGCTTAAGGAGTGTTAATTTATCTGTAATTCTTTCTTGAGTTTTATTATCTGATTTTCTAAATTGTTTTTTTTTGACTTTATTGGTAAATGCAAAACGCATTACTAAACCTCAAAATCAGACAAACCACTATCTAAAGAATTTTTCGCTTCTTTTTGAAGCTTTTCTTGGTTGAGGAATATTTCATAGCTTTCCATGTAGTCATCCACTAAATCACTACCTTTGGCAAAATATGGCAATAACACCATTTTTGGCATGCCACGATTAGTAATGGTGAAGTAGTCGTGCTCAATATCTTTGGATATTTTTCCGATATTTTTTTGTAATTCGCTATTACTAATTATATCCATAATTTTCTTTGTATATTGTTTGTAATATATTCTAACATATATTTACAATAAAGGATTAATTTGTTCAACCATCAATTGCAATGAAGTATTACCGCGCCAAATATTAATGGATAACTTATAAGCCACTTCAACTGATGTTGACTCAAGTGGTGCCTGGAAAAAAGCGATAGCATCATGCACTTGAGTGTCACCCACAAGCTTAAGTCGGCATTTTAAGTGCTTTTCACCAACCACTTTTTGATCAACAATTTCAAAATTTCCGAAAAAAATAGGCTCTTCAAAACCTTGACCCCAAGGCCCAGCAGTTTTAAGAATTTCAGCATTTTTAAGTGAAATATCAAAGGCTTCAAGTTTGCCATCAGTTAGTAGCTCTACTTTTGGTATTTCATCATTTAAATGAGTCTTAATGGCATCATGAAAAGCTCTTTTAAAAGAATAAAACTCTTCTGATTTGATACTCAAGCCAGCTGCCATTGCATGGCCACCAAATTTTAAAATTAAACCTGGGTTGTTACGGTCAACCAAATCAAGTAAATCTTTAATATGTACGCTAGGAATAGAGCGAATAGAGCCTTTGAGAAAATTGCCTGATTTGGCAAATACTGCCACGGGGCAATGATAATCTTCTTTGAGCTTGCCCGCCACAATACCAACAATACCTTCATGCCAAGTAGGATCAAACAAGCTTAGGGCGAATTTACCTTCTGAGACGTCTTGCGCATCAACAATTGCTTGCGCTTCATCTTGAATACGAGTTTGTTCTTCTTTGCGCTTTTGGTTAAATTCTTCCAGCTCTTTGGCGTAGCGCCTGGCATCGTTCATGTCATTAGTAAGCAAGCATTTAATGCCGCGAGAGATATCACTGAGCCTGCCTGCAGCGTTTAGTCTTGGC
>JABGOT010000155.1 GCA_018648985.1 Candidatus Ruthturnera sp. | reverse complement strand
GTAGATATTACCTCAGGTAAATTTGTGTTTTCAGCCAATGAGGCATACTTAATTAAAAATGGAAAAATCACCTCGCCAGTTAAAGGGGCGACTCTAATTGGATCGGGCGACGAAGTACTGAAGAAAATCTCAATGGTGGCGAACGACCTTAAATTAGATAGCGGTATTGGCGTTTGCGGCAAAGATGGGCAATCTGTACCAGTTGGCGTTGGACAGCCCAGTTTAAAGATCGACCAACTAACGGTAGGTGGCACGGAAGTAGACGCATAAATTATGCTGAAATATATTTCGTTATTTGTTCAAATTAGATATAATATTTGACTTGTATCAAGGAGAGAGGATTAGGTGTTAGAAAACTATCTACCTATCATGGTTTTTATATTTTTAGGCATTGCATTTGGCGTTGGTCCGATGTTAATTGGCTATTTATTAGGCCCTAGCAAACCAGACGAAGAGAAAAATTCTCAGTTCGAGTGTGGATTCCCTGCTTTTGATGACTCTCGTATGTACTTCAATGTACGTTATTACCTTGTTGCTATTTTATTTATTTTGTTTGACTTGGAAGTTGCTTTTGTCTTTCCGTGGGCAGTTGTGCAATCTGATCTAGGCTGGTTTGGCTTTATTAGCATGAGCATCTTTTTATTTTTATTGGTGGTGGGCTTTATCTTCGAATGGAAGAAAGGCGCCCTGGAGTGGGAGTAAAAAGTGGCTATTGAAGGTTTAATGAAAGAAGGTTTTGTTACCACGTCGTTGGACAAAGTTATTAACTGGGCAAGAACAGGCTCTCTATGGCCAATGACTTTCGGCTTAGCTTGTTGTGCGGTTGAGATGATGGAAGCAGGCTCTTCACGTTACGACCTTGACCGCTTCGGCATTGTATTTAGACCAACCCCTAGACAGTCAGATTTAATGATTGTAGCCGGCACACTAACTAATAAAATGGCGCCAGCGCTTAGAAAAGTTTACGACCAAATGCCTGAGCCAAGATGGGTAATTTCAATGGGATCTTGCGCTAATGGCGGTGGTTATTACCATTACTCTTACGCGGTTGTACGCGGTTGTGACCGCATTGTACCGGTTGATGTGTATGTGCCAGGTTGTCCGCCAACAGCAGAAGCACTGCTTTACGGCATCTTACAACTCCAAGAGAAAATTCGTCGTACCAATACCATTGCGAGAACTTAATGGAAGATTTAAAAGAACAATTAATTGAAGAATTTGGTGAAGACAATCTAGTTGAGGCTTTTGGCGAGCTTACTTTAACGGTTGACTCTAACGATATTATTAAAGCTTGCTTAAAGCTTAGAGATTTTTTCTCTTTCGATACATTGATTGATTTATGTGGTGTTGATTACTTAACTTATGGTCAATCTGATTGGGATGCTAATGCTAGCTCTTCAGGTTTTGGCCGAGCACGTGAAGCGCAAGGTAATGAAGATAGACACGATCAGCGCTTTGCTGTGGCTTACCAACTACTCTCAGTGAGTAAAAATTATCGATTAAGAGTAAAGTCTTTTGTTGATGAGGCTGAGCCAATTATTAAATCGGTGACTGGTATTTGGGCATCGGCTGATTGGTATGAGCGTGAAGCATTTGATTTATTAGGTATTTTGTTTGAAAACCATACTGATTTACGTCGAATTTTGACAGACTATGGTTTTGTTGGTCATCCACTACGTAAAGATTTCCCAATGATTGGCGAAGTTGAAATGCGTTATGACGAAGAATTGGGTCGCGTGGTTTACGAGCCAGTAAGTATCGAGCCTAACGTAAACGTACCAAGAGTAATTAGGAAATAAGATGCCTGAAATTCGTAACTATACGCTTAACTTTGGTCCTCAGCATCCTGCAGCGCACGGTGTTTTACGCCTTATTTTAGAAATTGACGGTGAGGTAATTGAGCGCGCTGATCCACATATTGGTTTATTGCATCGTGGTACAGAAAAATTAGCAGAGTCTAAGCCGTACAACCAATCGATTGGTTATATGGATCGACTAGATTACGTATCAATGATGTGTAATGAGCACGCTTACGTGATGGCAATTGAAACCATGCTTGAGCTTGAAATACCTGAGCGCGCTAAGTATATTCGAGTAATGTTTGATGAAATTACTCGTATCTTAAATCACTTGATGTGGCTAGGCACACACGGACTTGATGTGGGCGCAATGAGTATTTTCTTGTACGCTTTCCGTGAACGCGAAAAATTAATTGACTGCTATGAAGCGGTATCAGGCTCACGTATGCATGCGACGTATTATCGTCCAGGTGGTGTTTATCGTGACCTTCCTGAGAAAATGCCTCAGTATTTAGAGTCAGATTTCCGTACTGAGAAAGAATTAAAGGTAATGAATGAGAACCGCCAAGGTTCGTTGTTAGATTTTATTGCAGATTTTGCTAAAGAATTCCCTAAGAGTATTAAGCAGTATGATGACTTATTGACAGATAACCGTATTTGGAAACAGCGCTTGGTTAATATCGGCATTGTTTCGGCTAATCGTGCTAAGCAGTTAGGCTTTACTGGGCCAATGCTTAGAGGTTCTGGCGTGGCTTGGGATTTAAGAAAAAACCAGCCATATTCAGTATATGACCAATTAGAATTTGATATTCCAGTTGGTGTGACCGGTGATAGTTATGATCGTTACTTGGTGCGCATGGAAGAGATGCGCCAATCAAATCATATCATTGAGCAATGTATCGATTGGTTGCGTCAAAATCCGGGCCCGGTGATGAGTGATGATCACAAAGTTGCACCACCAAAGCGTGTTGATATGAAAGACGATATGGAGTCATTGATTCATCACTTCAAACTCTTTACAGAAGGGTATTGCTTGCCAGAAGGCGAAGTATATTCTGCGATTGAACATCCTAAGGGCGAGTTTGGCATCTACCTTATTTCAGATGGTGCAAATAAGCCGTATCGCGTTAAGATTAGAGCACCTGGATTTGCGCACTTAGCGGCTATGGATGAAATGGCAAAAGGACACATGTTATCTGATGTGGTAACAATTATTGGAACACAAGACATTGTATTTGGAGAAATTGATCGATGATTTCAACTAAAGCAAAAAAGCAAATTGATGCCTGGGTAGCAAAATACCCAGAAGGACGTCAAAGCTCTGCAGTAATGGAGGCGTTGAAAATCGTCCAAGCTGAAAATAACAACAGCTTAACGCCTGATACCATTCAAGCGGTTGCTGATTATTTAGATATGCCAGGTATTGCAGCAGCTGAAGTAGCCACTTTTTATGAAAATTATAATCATAAGCCAGTTGGCAAGCACACCATTCGTTTTTGCCATAATATTTCTTGCATGTTGAATGGCGCTGATGATTTGATTACACATTTAGAGAAAAAACTCGGCGTTAAAGCTGGTGAAGTGAGCTCTGACGGTTTGGTTAATGTTAAAAAAGTAGAGTGCTTAGGCGCTTGTGTGGGTGCACCAATGTTCCAAATTGGTGATCAATACTATGAGAATTTAACAACCGATAAGATTGATGAAATTGTGGATGGTCTAAAATGAATGAAGTTTGTTTTAAAAACTTAGATCAAAAAGATCCGTGGTCACTCAAGACTTATGAGGCCAGCGGTGGTTATTCTGTTTGGCGCAAAATTCTTAAAGGTGAGTTAACGCCTGAACAAATTATTGATGAATTAAAAACTTCTGGCCTACGTGGTCGTGGTGGTGCGGGATTCCCTACTGGTTTAAAGTGGAGTTTTATGCCACGTAATGCAACCATGCAAAAATACGTGGTTTGTAATTCTGATGAAGGCGAACCAGGCACTTGTAAAGACAGAGATATTTTAAGATTCAACCCGCATTCGGTTATCGAAGGTATGGCAATTGGTGGTTTTGTGATGAACGCAACCAAGGGTTATAACTATATTCGTGGTGAATTCATGGAGCCGTTTTATCGCTTTGAAGGAGCCTTAAAAGAAGCTTACGCTGCAGGTTTGCTAGGTGAAAACCTTGATGGTAGCTCGGTTAGTTTTGATTTGTATGCACACTTAGGTGCTGGCGCTTATATTTGTGGTGAAGA
>JABGOT010000147.1 GCA_018648985.1 Candidatus Ruthturnera sp. | reverse complement strand
TCATTCACCAAGAAAGTCTCTGGAACTCGATATACGCCTAATTCTAGACCTAATTTTCCCACTTCATCAAAAGCAACGAAATCAAAAGGGTTGCCTCTCATGCTTAAAAAACAATCACCAAAATTGGTGTGATCTCGATCTGCTTCAACACAAGTACTCGATTTCTTTTTATCTTTGTAGTTAATGCCCATCATTTGCACTGAGTTAGATTTAGCAATATTGATTAGCATCTGGTGCTCTACATGACAAGTCGCACACCAAGACGCCCAAACATTAACTAAAGAAAACTTGTCTTTTAATCTGTCTTGAGTAAAGAATTTTTCTCCCGTATGAAAATCCACTACTTCAATATTGGGGAAATTTTTACCAATTAAAGGTGAGGGTAATTTCTTGGTGTCGCGCCCCAAGCCATCTAGCAAGAAATAAGCCAATACAACAAATAAGGCTAATGGTAAGAACTTACCCATAAAGATTTCTCATTGTTATTGTTCAGATTTTTTGGTTTTTTCTAAGGCGTCTGCAACTTCAGGTGGCATGTAGTTTTCATCATGCTTAGCAAGTACCTCTGTTGCCACAAATGTACCATTAACTAGTGATCCAGTGGTAATAATGCCCTGCCCTTCTCTAAACAAGTCTGGCAAGATGCCAGTGTATTCGATGTTAAATTTGTTTTTATTGTCTGTTACATCAAAGTTAACCGTCATGTCTTTGCGTTTCACGCTGTCTTTAGCGACCAAGCCACCCAAACGAAAACTCTTGCCAACAGGCGCTTTACCCTCTGCCACTTCGGTAGGTGAATAAAAATAATTAGTATTACTGCCTAACGCTTGAAGTAATAAAGTAATGGCCAGTACAGCACCTGCTACCAATAAAGCCACAAACACCATTCTGTTTTGTCTTTTAGTCATTTATTTACCTCTTGAATATTTAATACGCAATTGTATGATCGCTTTTTCGTGAAGAGATTTGGTTCTAAAAAATAAGACAGAAATCACCGCAAAAGTCAGAAAATACGAAAACCAAATATAATAAGTGTACTTATCAAATGATACTAAATCAAGCAACGCCATCATCTTTCACCTCCGATAATAATATCTTTAACCCAGCGTGAATTTTGCTCTCTTACTAACACCTCATCTCTAGCACGAAGTAATACCAATGCGCCGTACAAAAACTTAAAGGCAAAACTCATTAGCATTAGCGCAATAAACATATCGCTTTGCATTGAAACTTTGGTCACACTCACGGATGAGCCTTGATGTAGGCTGTTCCACCATTCAACTGAATAATAAATAATAGGGATATTAACCAAGCCTACAATCGCTAAAACTGAAGACGCTTTGGCCGCAGTCTTGGGGTTATCAAACGCATTATTAAGTGACATATAAGCCAAGTATAAAAACAACAAAATCAACTCAGAAGTCAAACGCGCATCCCACACCCACCAAGTACCCCACATTGGCTTACCCCACACAGCACCAGTCACTAAAGCCAAGAGGGTAAAGGCTGCACCAATCGGTGCTGAAACTGATGCCACCACATTGGCCAACTTGATTTGCCAAATCAGGCCGATTGCACCTGCAACTGCCATCACCACATAAATAAATAAACTCATCCATGCAGCAGGTACATGTACATACATAATACGTACACTGTCGCCCTGCTGATAATCAGCTGGAGATACAGATAGACTCCAATACAAACCCGCCAAGGTTAGGGCGATAAACGGGTACAAAAACCAAGGAATAAGTTTTTCGCTAATTCGGTAAAAATTTTGTGGTGAGGCAAATGCCTGGATCCATTTCCACATATTAATAATTAATATTTAAAAGTTGAGAGTTATTTTAATGATTTCTGTGCCACATTATTACGTAAATAAGTCGGTAGTGGTAATTCATCAGTATCCGCACTGTTTTGATTTAAATACAAGTCAATCAAATTTTCAGCTTTTGGATAGAAGTCTGATATAGATTGCTTAATATCTGCTTGCTTAGAAAGCTCGGCTTCATATACGCCCCAGCCCGTACCTACGCCAATAAAATCTTGATTTAACACATCAACTTCACTGGGGTTTTTAAGGCTTTCATTAGATAACTTTTGGTCTTGATACACACCCCAATAAACCTCTCCCATACGCGCATCAAGTGCCACAGCCACTTTATCACAATTGTATTTTTTAGTCGCACCAAAACCTACAAGCTCTAAAGTAGAAAAACCCATAGTAGGAATATCATGTGCCAACGACATACCTTGCACCACGCCAATACACATGCGTACACCGGTAAATGCACCAGGACCTTTGGTGTAGGCAATACCGTCTAAATCAGCCACCGTAATATCAGCCTCAGAAAATACTTCACCGCACAAAGGCAGAATAAGCCCGGAGCTTTTTGCCACATCTTTAACAAAACGGCTGATTTTTACACCATTCGTGTAAAGGCTAACTGAGCAAACCTCAGTACAAGTATCAATGGCAAGAATATTTTTCATTGGGCTATTTTACAATTTTCTCAAACTTTTGATAGATAGATAAAACCAATTGCCTGCGTTTAGACAATCGTTTTGCATGTTTAATTGGGTGATAATAACTCGGTCCTTTTACTAAGGCTACCAAGGTTGCTATTTCTTCATTTGATAAAGCACCAACATCTTGATTGAAATAAAATTGTGCCCCTTTTTCAAACCCGTAAATCGCTTTATTGCCTTGCTGTGCAAGATACACCGTATTCATATAACGATTAAGAATAAAGTCTTTATCAAAAGAACTTTCAAGCAATAACGCCATTAACACTTCATTAAGCTTACGACTAAGGGTTTGCTCTCTAGTGAGCAAGGTGTTTTTAATCAGCTGCTGGGTTAGTGTGCTCGCCCCTCGAATAGGCTTATCATGCAGCCAATAATCACGCAACACTCTGGCAATTTCTTTAAAATCCACACCCGAATGCTTAAAGAATGACTGATCCTCAACCAGTAACAACATATTCAACAACGCTTTGGGGTGTTGCTCTAATGACAGGGTAGAGTGAACTAATGTTAGTGGCTTTGAAAACTCTGTTCTTACCAAATTATTTAAATGATTCACATACACAGCAAAAACAATAACACTCAATAGTGTTAAACGTTTTAGCCATTTTGCAATAAAAGCCTTATTCATAATTGATTACTCTTCGCCAAGCTTTCAAAACGCCCACCATCGCCAATAATAATATGATCCAACACCCGCACATCAATTAACGATAATGCTTTTTGTATTTGTTTAGTGATATCAATATCCGCCTGTGAAGGCTTCGGATCACCTGATGGGTGATTGTGCGCCAAAACCACAGCGCAAGCATTTTTCTCAAGTGCAGTTTTGACCACTTCACGCGGATACACACTGGCTTGATTCAGCGTACCCGTAAACAAATTTACCCGTTCAATCAGCTGATGTTTTTGATCCAACAGCAACACCACAAAAGTCTCACGACTTAAATTGCCAATATGTAAATTTAGATACTGCGCAATTTGTTCTGGCTTAGTAAAGGCATCTCCCTTTGTTAGCCCTGATTCAAAATGGCGTTTTGCCATCTCCAATACACCTCGCAAATGCACATACTTTGCTTGCCCCAAACCCTTGCCTTGGCAAAATTCTTCTTCACTGGCATTCAGCAAATTGTGAATCGAGCCAAACTGATCGAGCAAATCTTGCGCTAGTTCTACCGCACTTTTACCCTTTACCCCAGTACGTAAAAATATCGCCAACAACTCCGCATCACTGAGACTGGCTTCACCAAATTTCAGTAGTTTTTCTCGTGGTCTGTCGTTTTCGTGCCAGTCAGTTATTGCCATATTTTTATTCTAAAAATGCAACAACTTTACTTTCCGATTAGTAGTATTACTACCAAACCTATTATTTTGTCTTTATCTGCTGGGTTACTTTGAGCAATAAGTAAAGTGATTGCTGTTAGTGCTTCTGGGGTGATTTTGGCTCTAAAATCAAACTGGACTTTTTGCAAGAACCAAATAAAAGCAAATGCACCTGTGCGTTTGTTGCCGTCATTAAATG
>JABGOT010000073.1 GCA_018648985.1 Candidatus Ruthturnera sp. | reverse complement strand
CTTAAACTAAAAGTTTAAGTACTAGAAACCCTCAACTTCGGTTGGGGGTTTTTTTCGTATGTTACCTGAGCAGGCAAGGCCTGCTCAGGTAACATACGCGATATGAGTATCAGAAATATAGAGTTTGCAAATGGTGAGTATTATCATGTATTTAATCGTGGTGTAGACAAACGCATTATTTTTAACACGAAAGAGCAGCAGTATTTTTTCTTCAAACGCTTACAGTTATTAAACACAACAGACAGTACAAAATACTTTAATAACCAAAGAAACAAACACAAGAGCCAGGATATTGTTGGTAGTGGGGGTGAGCTCGTAAGTATTGTGGCGTACAGCCTACTTCCCAATCACTATCATTTGCTTTTAAAGCAGAAAGTTGATGGTGGTATTTCTCAGTTTATGCAAAGGTTGGGTACGTCTTACACCATGTACTTCAATCGGCAAGAGAGGCGTAGTGGCGCTTTATTTCAAGGAAAATTTAAGGCTACCCATCTGAGTGGTGATTTTGCACTACCAACAGTATCGGCCTATGTAAATCTAAACCACAAACATCATAAAATCAATCCTGCTGATAATTTAGTTAAATCAAGTATTTTTGAATATTTAGATCAGGAATTGGGTGAAAGGATGTGTAATACACTTGAAATAGAAAATATCATTAATGAGGCGGGCGGGTTGTCGGATTATAAGAATTACATCAAACAAGCGTCTATATCTTTTGCTGACAATAAAGGAAACTCATTAAATACAGATGATTTTGAGTTTTAATTACCTGAGCAGGCAAGGCCTGCTCAGGTAAGGTTAAAGTCAAAAAACTTTAAAATAATGATTTTGTATTTGTTAATATATTTATGATTGCACAGCTTAATGATCGTATCCTATTAAAACTCAGTGGTAGTGATACACAAAGTTTTTTACAAGGGCAATTGTCGAATGATATTGACGCACTAGAAGAAGGAGTGGTGCAGCCCAATGCTTATTGCCAGCATCAAGGTAAGATTATTGCATTATTGTGGGTGATGAAACAAGGCGATGATTTTTATTTATCTTTTCCAGATGACCTTAAAGCTATCGTCGTACAAAAACTTACTATGTTTAAGATGATGTCAGCTGTAGAAATTATTGATGTTAGTGATGAAATCATTCAACTTGGTGTGATTGATGGTAGTTTTGAGGGTGCATTTAGGCTTAATGAGCAACAATCTGTGGCCTTGATTGAGAGTGTTGATGGGGTTGAGCTTAGCAATGAGAGTGAGTGGGAGTCGGCCTGTATTGCTAATAATATTGCTGAGGTGACCTTAGCCACCAGTGAAAAATTTGTACCACAATTACTTAATTTGGATATTAATGAAGTGGGTGTAAGCTTTACCAAAGGCTGTTACCCTGGGCAAGAAGTGGTTGCACGGCTACATTACTTAGGAAAGTCCAAGCGTCGCATGCGTCAGTTCGAGTGCGAAGGTGAGGTTGATGTGGGTGATGAGTTAGTTGTTGTGGGCTCAAAGTCGGCTAAAGCCTCAGGTATTGTGGTGCGTCGTGTAAAATTAGGCGCTAAATCGTCATTTTTGGCTACTGTTGAAGTGGCTCATGAAGATGATAAAATTACTTTAAATGATGCTGACGGCATTGAATTAACAAGGGTTGTTCATGGATAAGTTGTTGTTTTTACTTGTTTTATTTCCAATGACAGTATTTGCCGGTGGCGAGTCATTAGAGGCGTTAGATCTAACCACACATTGGTCAGGCTATACGGCGTTAGTGCTGTTTGTCGTGGCTTATATTTTTGTGATGGTGGAAGAATTTACTTGCTTTAGAAAATCAAAACCCGTCATTTTAGTGGCTGGCCTGATATGGGGTTTGATTGGTTGGGTATATGCTCAAAATGGATTGCCACATGCAGCAGAAATTGCGCTACGCCATAACTTATTAGAATATGTGGAGTTGTTTTTATTCTTATTGGTGGCAATGACCTACATTGAGGCCTTGCGTGAGCGACAAGTGTTTGAGGCTTTAAAAGTGTGGCTAGTAAATAAAGGCTTTACTTTAAGGCAGTTGTTTTGGACGACAGGTTTCTTGGCGTTTTTTATATCCCCAATTGCTGATAATCTAACCACGGCACTGATTATGGGTGCAGTAGTGCTTGCAGTGGGTGGGTCGAATATGCGTTTTATTTCGATTGCTTTTGTTAATATTGTGGTGGCTGCCAATGCTGGTGGTGCATTTAGTCCGTTTGGTGATATCACCACGCTAATGGTATGGCAAAAAGGCATTGTAGAATTTAGCCAATTCTTTAGTTTATTTGTGCCGTCGTTGATTAACTTTGTTATACCGGCGGCCATTATGCATTTCTTTATTAAGGATGAAACAGTCACCTCACATGAAGGAGAGGTCGCTGTTAAACAGGGTGGTTTGTTAATTGCGCTATTGTTTATACTGACCATTGCAACCGCAGTTAGTTTTCATAACTTCTTGCACTTGCCACCGGCAATGGGCATGATGCTAGGTTTGAGTTATTTGATGATTGCGGCATTTTTTATTCATCGCCAAGAAAGAATTTTTAACAATGATAGTTTTGACGTATTTAGAAAGGTGGCTGGTGCTGAGTGGGATACCTTGTTGTTTTTCTTTGGTGTTATTATGAGTGTCGGTGGTTTGGGCTTTATGGGTTATTTAGCACTTACTTCCGAGGCCATGTATGCCAGTCTAGGCGCGACTTATGCTAATATTTTGGTCGGTCTTTTATCTGCTGTGGTGGATAACATTCCGGTGATGTTTGCTGTACTCACTATGAACCCTGATATGTCTACTGGCCAATGGTTGTTAGTAACCTTAACTGCCGGTGTGGGAGGGTCTTTACTGTCGGTAGGCTCTGCAGCCGGTGTGGCGCTAATGGGTCAATCAAAAGGCTTATATACGTTTAGCTCTCATCTGAAATGGACACCGGTGATTGCGCTGGGTTATGCGGCCAGTATTGCTACACATTTATGGATAAACGAGTCCCTACTTGATGTGCCAATCTAACTTATTTATTGATATTGGCAATACTGCCGTTAAATGGTTGTTTAACAGCCAATATCAATCTGCATTAGTTTCTGAATTTAATCTGACCTTATTGCCAAAGGCTGGCAAGGTATTTGCTAGCTGTGTTGGTGATCAGTCTTTACTACAAGGGTTAGATAATGTGGTGTTTGTTGAATCGCAATCTCAGTTTAAAAATTTTATAAGTAGCTATCAAAATTCTACCGAATTAGGGACTGATCGATTTTTAGCCATGATTGCTACTATAGATCAATACCCCAATCAAACCCGACTTATTATTGATGCTGGTAGTGCGCTAACATTCGATTTGGTATTGGCTAATGGGGCACATCAGGGTGGTTTGATAATGCCAGGCCTGGGTAAATTACGCCGTAGTTTTGATAAATTTTCCAGTGATTCACATCAGTTGAGCACTCAAAAACTGGCTGACAATACACAAGATGCTTGGGAGCTGGGTACGGGTCAAATGTTTGCTTCTATGATTAACACCCAGATTGAGTATTATTTAGATAAATTTGGTGATTTGTTAGTGGTGCTAACGGGTGGCGACAGCAAGATACTGGCGCTTAAGTTAAATCACGCGGTTAAATTACATCAAAATTTAGCATTAGAAGGCTTGGTTATCTACGCACAAACACATACGGACTAGTATTTGGCGCAAGGTATAATTCAACCAATTTAATTAAGTAATTTACACAATGCAAGACAATCGAGTTTTATCAGGCATGCGACCCACTGGCAGGCTTCATTTAGGCCATTATCATGGTGTATTGAAAAATTGGCTAGATTTACAAAACGAATATGATTCGTACTTCTTTGTGGCTGATTGGCACGCATTTACCACTCATTATTCTGACAAAATCGACCTTGAGGCCAATGTAATGGAAATGGTGGTCGATTGGCTAGCCACAGGTATTAACCCAAATACATCGACGATTTTTGTACAATCAAAAGTGCCTGAGCATGCAGAACTGCATTTGTTGTTATCGATGACAACGCCGCTTAGTTGGT
>JABGOT010000153.1 GCA_018648985.1 Candidatus Ruthturnera sp. | reverse complement strand
TCTTCATCTTTAATGAGTAAAGATTGCGTCTTTTTTTGCTGACCCTCCACTTTTAGTAATGCATCTAAAAACTCATTTTTAGCTTCGTTTTCGCTTAAAAAAGGCACTAAAGCACATAACTCTTGTAATCGGTTATAAAAGCCAGTCTTAGCTTTAAAAGGCTTAAGTAACTCCTCTTGTGAAACACCCTCTACCACTTCGGCAGAATGTACCAAATCTAATAACGTTGTGAACTCTTTATCGCTTTCTTTAAGCGCTCTAACCCTAACTTCAACCGTGTCATTGTCGTGCGCAATTGACGGATAGTTAAGCAGTAAACTGATCATTCTAGACATGAGCGCTTTAACAATACTATTTTCTTTAGGTGTTGGACTTGGTGATTGATAGTCATCTGAAAAGTCTGAGAAATCAGGCATTGGCGGTTCATCATCGATAACCATAGTTGGAATCGGATCAATAGATGTTGATATCGCCTGCTCAGCTTGTTGCTTAAAAACAGTTTGAACTTGGTCGACACTTTGCCCAACCACTTGGGCAACGCCATCGATCAACTGTTGTTGATAAATTTCGTAATTAACTTGGTTAATCAATACTGAGATTTTTTCTAAAAACAAAGTCTTGCCTTCAATAGTGTCAAAATCCACTTCTGCTTTAACGTGATCAAATAAAAAATTAGACAAAGTGTGGGATTTTTCAATACGTACTTCAAAGGCTTTGGTAGATTCTTTCTTAACCAAGGTGTCTGGATCTTCGCCATCAGGCAAGAATAAAAATTTAATGATTAGGCCGGCTTTAATAATTGGCAATGCAATTTTTAAAGCCTTCCAAGCGGCGGCTCGCCCTGCATCATCACCATCAAAACAAAAAACAATGGTGTTGGTGGTGCGCGCTAGTATTTGTAAATGCTCTGGTGTTGTCGCCGTGCCTAGCGTAGCAACCACTTTAGTAAAGCCTGCCTGATGAAGTGCCACCACATCCATATAGCCCTCAACCACCAAGACATAATCCATGCTGCGGGAAAATTTCCGCGCATGGTAAAGCCCATAAAGCTCTCTTGATTTAGAAAATATTGGACTTTCTGAAGAGTTTAAATATTTAGCCTTGGCCTTGTTGTCAAACGCCCTACCACCAAAAGCAATAACATTGCCCTTGGTATTATGAATAGGAAACATTAAGCGATCACGAAAAAAATCATAATCACCGTATTCACCGGTTTTAATCAAACCTAAAGATTTTAAATCGGCACTTGCTTGTTCGTCTTTTTCAAACGCAAGTAGTAGGTCATTATTACTTGGTGGTGCAAAACCCAATCCAAAGCGCTTGGCGATCTCACCACTGATACCTCTATTTTTGGCGTATTTCACTGCTTTTTCTTTTGCCGGAGAGCTACGGAGCTGCTGAATATAGAATGCACTTACCTTTTGAGATAAGTCTCGATAACGCTCTAAACGTGGGTCAACGGGCTTGGTGTTGCTATCGTATTCAATCTTAAGACCAAATTCGTTGGCTATTGTCTCAATCGCTTCTACAAAATCTAAGTTATCGTGTTTTTGCACAAAACTAATCGCACCACCACTCTCACCACACTTAAAACAGTGATAAAATTGCTTGTGACTACTGACAGCAAAGTTACGATTTTTACCGCCATGAAAAGGGCAAGGTGCGCGATAATCACTGCCTGTTTTTTTGAGCGATAAGCGTTTAGAGATCAAATCAACAATGTCGATTTGATTGGGTAAGTCGTCAATAAAGCTTTGACTAATATAAGGCATAAACAGTATTTTAATGAATAAACAAAATTTTTATCATCCTAAATTTATACCAACTTGGATTTTGATCGGGTTTATGAAATTAGGCGCCAAATTACCTTTTACTGCGCAGGTGTTTATAGGTATTGGCATTGGTCGGTTGCTTTACCCATTGCTTTCTCGATTTAGGAAAATTGCATTTATTAATATCGCTCGCTGCTTTCCCGATAAAAGTTCAATTGAAGTAGAAAGCTTAGTAAGGCAAAACTTTGAGGCGATCGGAATTTCACTTTTTGAAACAGCTAATGCGTACTTTGGTAAAGATGACAAAATACAAAAGCTCATCACCATTCATAACGAACACCACTTAACCGATGCGTTAAATAAAAAACAAGGGGTTATTATACTTGCTGCTCATTTTATGCCGCTAATGCTGGGTTCAAGAGCATTGCTCTTAAAACACAAAATTGCTAATATTTACCGCCCGCAAAATAACCCATTGTTTGATGAAGTGATGCGCAAAGGCTTTGTTGATAATGGCGCTACCATGATTAAAACCAAAGACACGCGTGCTATGATGAAAGCGGTAAAAAATGGCCTGCCTATTTGGTATGCACCTGACCAAGACTTAGGCGAAAAAAACTCTGTCTTTGCGCCTTTTTTCAATATTCAAACCGCCACTATCGCAGCCACTGCACGACTGGCAAAAGCGCCAAATACAGTGGTAATCCCTTATTTCTTTATCCGCACTGATAAAGGCTACACCATGAACTTTGATGCGCCATTAACCAACTACCCAAGTGACGATGCAATTGATGACGCCACTAAAACCAATCAAATTTTGCACGACCAAATTCTCAAAGCGCCTGAGCAATATTTATGGATACACAAGCGCTTTAAAACCAGGCCAAAAGGTGAGACGTCTTTTTATTAATTTTTTACTCAAGCTATAGAATCAAAAAAATAATTAGCGTATAATTAACCCTTTACTGAATTTTGATTTACTTTTACCTATACTGATTATGTCAATTGATACACAAGCAATTATTAAAGAATACCAACAAGAAGCTAACGATACTGGCTCAACTAACGTGCAAGTCGCATTATTAACTGCGCGCATTAAGCATTTAACTGAGCATTTTAAAACTCACAAAAAAGATCATCACTCAAGAAGAGGTCTTTTGCATTTAGTTTCTCAACGTAAAAAATTACTGACTTACCTTAAAGGTAGCGATGTAACTGCATACTCTGACTTGATCGGACGACTAGGTCTTAGAAAGTAATTTTATTGCTTTGATAAAAAAGCCCCTTTTGGGGCTTTTTTTGTTTCTACGACAATGCTTTAGTTAAAATACCTCTTTATGGAACTCTCACCCACTTATCAAAAAATTGAAGATTTGGCTCAGCGCTCGTCAGCACTGTCTGTTCATCTTAATCTTGAGGAAAAGCAAGGGCGCCTAGAAGAAGTATTGCTGGAAATGGAAAATCCAGATATCTGGTCTAACCCTGAGCAAGCACAAGCACTCGGACAAGAAAAATCAAAACTAGAATTTGTTTGCCAAACATTTATTGAGGCAGATGCCATATTAGCAGATGCTAAAGAGCTACTAGACATGGCACAATCAGAAAATGACGAAGATACAGCTGATAGCGTTATTGAGGATTTAAACAAAATTGAATCCTCAATTGCAAGACTAGAATTTGAACGCATGTTTAATGGCGAGCTAGATGCTAACTCTGCTTATCTAGACATTCAATCAGGCTCAGGTGGCACTGAAGCACAAGATTGGGCCGAGATGATTTTACGAATGTATTTACGCTGGGGTGAAAAACACAACTTTAAAGTTAAGCTGATGGAGGTATCAGCAGGTGAAGTTGCTGGTATTAAATCAGCCACCATTCACTTTGATGGCGAGTATGCTTTCGGCTGGTTGCGTAGTGAAATCGGTATTCATCGCTTGGTCAGAAAATCACCTTTTAATGCGAATGGCAAACGCCACACCTCCTTCTCATCCGTTTTTGTTTCCCCTGAAGTGGACGACAATATCGATATTGAAATCAACAAGGCTGACATCCGTATTGATACTTACCGCGCTAGTGGTGCTGGCGGGCAACACGTAAACAAAACAGATTCGGCAGTTCGTATTACCCACCTACCCACCGGCACCGCTGTACAGTGTCAAGATGGCCGATCACAACATGCCAACAAAGATCAGGCGATGAAGCAATTAAAATCAAAACTCTATGAGTTAGAAATGCAAAAACGCAATAGCGAAAACCAAGAACTGGAAGATGCTAAATC
>JABGOT010000150.1:3878-4112 GCA_018648985.1 Candidatus Ruthturnera sp. | reverse complement strand
ATGAACAAATCAGATTTAATTGATGCAATTGCAGCAGCAGCAGACCTTTCAAAAGCAGACGCAGGCCGTGCATTAAATGCAACGACTGACGCAATCACTGGCGCATTATCAGGTGGTGACAACGTTGCTATTACAGGCTTTGGTAGCTTTTTAGTAAGAGACCGTGCAGCACGCACAGGCCGTAACCCACAAACAGGTGCAGCGATTCAAATCAAAGCATCTAAAGTACCTGCA
>JABGOT010000150.1:0-3798 GCA_018648985.1 Candidatus Ruthturnera sp. | reverse complement strand
CTGCCTGTCACGCAGGATGTCGAGGGTTCAAATCCCTTCCGGATCGCCATATTTCTTTTTGCAAATATTGCGAAATTTTAAAAAAAAGCAGCCAACTGGCTGCTTTTTTTATCCATTTTTTACTCACGAGATAAAGCTTTTTAAGTGCATGAGTGTTTTCGTTTATAATTCTTATTTTTTATTAACAAATGGTTTTAGTGCATAGCGCAAAGTACCGTTCAAAATATTATGATGTTAAACTCAATTAAGGAAAAGTCTAAAGGTGTAATTACCTATGTAATCGTTGGCTTAATTTCACTGACTTTTATTATTACCGCTCTTTATGGTGTTGACTTCAATGGTTCGGGGGAAACGGTCGCTACTATTAACAGTGAAGAGATATCAAAAGAAGAGTTCTTGTCAGAATTCAACCCAAAGAAAAGACAACTCCAGCAAGAGTTAGCTGATAAATACACCACTGAGTTTGACAACATACTTAAGCAATCCACGCTTGAATCAATGGTTAATAGGCGTCTTTTAGACCAGCTTGCTAAGGATATGGGCCATGCAACAACGCCTGAAGAGCTACAAGTACTGATTCAGTCTAACAATGTCTTTAAAGTAGATGGGCAATTTTCTATAGAAAGGTACAAGAAGTTATTGGCGCTTAATGGCTATAGCGATGTAGCGTACGAATCGACTAAACTAGCAGAGTTAACTCAGGGTCAAATCAAATACAACTTGCTGGATTCTGCTTTTGTAACACCTTTTGCATTAAAGAATTTACAAGCGTTGAATGATCAGCAGCGTGAGTTTGACTATATTCAGCTGAATGCAAACAACTATTCAGATAAAGTAAAGGTAGCACCTGAGAGTGTGAAAGATTTTTATGACAATCAAAAAGAATCTTTTTCCGAGCCTCAGAAACTCAAGGTGAGCTTTGTTGAATTGTCACTTGATCAAATCGCCAAAGGTATTCAAGTTAATGATGACGAACTGTTTAACTTCTACGAAGATGAGAAAGAGCGTTTCACCACAGAAGAAGAACGCCAGGCTCAGCATATCTTGGTGGAGTCTAAGCAGCAAGCAGATCAGATCATTACTCAGTTAAACGCAGGCGCTGATTTTGCTAAATTAGCAGCAACACATTCTCAAGACACAGGCTCAAAAGATGCTGGTGGTGATCTGGGGTTCTTTACTTTAGGTGTCATGATGCCTGAGTTTGAAGCTAAGGTATTTAGCATGAAAGTAGGCGAAGTGGCTGAGCCAGTGAAAACAGAATTTGGCTACCATGTGATTAAATTAAACGCAATTCAAGTGGGTGATATCAAGTCATTTGAATCTGTACGTGATGATTTAACCAAGCTTTACAAACAAACAAAGGCGCAAAAATCACTTTATGATTTAACTGAACAGTTGACCAATTTGGCTTATGAGGTTAGCTTGGAAGAGGTGGCAGATCAAATGAGTCTTAAATTAAACACGTCTGAGTTCTTCACTCAAAATAACACGCAATACGAGCAAAAGTTTATTAATACAGCCTTTAGTGACGTGGTGTTTAACAAGGGTGAAAACTCTGAGCCAGTTGAATTGCCTGGTGATAGAGTGGTGGTGCTTAGGGTTAAGGATAAATTAGCACAACGACAAAAATCATTTGACGAAGTTAAGGGTGAAATCAACACCCACCTAACGACGTTATTAGCAAAAACTTTTGTGGATGATATTGCTAAGAAAATTTCAGAGTCATTGGTAAACGGTGATACTGAAACAGTGCAAGTACTAATGGACAAAAACCAACTTAAATGGAACAAAGTTGGCTGGATTAAACGTGACTCTGATAAGGCAGATGTAATGATTGTTAATAAAGTATTCGCCTTGCCTAAACCAAATAATAGCGCGACTTATAGCGCACAGAGTTTAAACAAACGTGAGTCTGTTGTGATTTCTCTATCAAAAGTTAAAGCGCCTGATGAAGCACCAAGTAGTGCATTAGCACGATCTTTGTTGAGCTTTGAATCAGATGAAATCTTTAAAGGTATTTTGACAACACTAAGAAAAAATGCAGATTTAGAAATTTTCACTGAACGTTTATAAAATTAACCAACTTTAAAACAAAAAAAGACCTGCAAATTTAGCAGGTCTTTTTTTTGTAAGGTTTATTGATTATAAATCAGGGCCTTTGTCATAAAAATTGTAACCTGAATCAATATAGGTAACTTCACCAGTGATACCAGACGCTAGATCAGAGCATAAGAAAGCTGCCGCATTACCTACCTCATCAATAGTAACGTTACGTTTAAGTGCAGAGCTATCAGCTGCATAGTCTAATAATTTTCCAAAGTCTTTAATGCCACTTGCCGCTAATGTTTTAATTGGTCCAGCAGAGACAGCGTTAACGCGAATACCTTTTTCAGGGCCCATTGCAGCAGCCATATAGCGAACATTTGCCTCAAGTGAAGCCTTAGCAACACCCATGACATTGTAGTTAGGAATAGCGCGAATAGCACCTAAGTAGCTCACGGTTAGCAGGGCGCCATTATCGTTAAGCATTGGACTTGCTGCCTTAGCAAGCGCGGTAAAACTGTATGAGCTGATATCATGAGCTGTGGCAAAGTTTTCACGTGTGGTGGCTTCAACATAATTGCCATCTAGTGCTTCACGCGGTGCAAAAGCAACAGAATGAACTAAGATGTCAAAATTATCCCAATGATTTTTAAGCTCTGAAAAGGCATTGTCGATACTCTCATCAGTAGCAACATCGCAAGAAATAACGATGTCAGAATTACAAACAACTGCACATTTATCAACGCGTTTTTTTAATTTATCATTTTGGTAAGTTAGTGCAATTTCACAGCCTTGTTTGGCCATAGATTCTGCAATACCCCATGCAATAGACCGATTAGATGCAACGCCGACAATCAGCGCTCTTTTTCCTGTTAAAAAACCCATAAGACTCCTTAAGTATTTATAATTGATACGATGTTGAATTATAAACATATAAAGCTTTTAATATGGGCTGTTTTACCTCTTTTAGGTGCTTGTACTGAGCCTTGGAATAATCCGTATCCTGATGCGCAAAGACTAGACAATACGCTTTACAGCTCTTTTTCTGCACGTCCAAAACATTTAGACCCAGCACGTTCGTATTCTTCAAATGAGTGGACGTTTATTCAGTCGGTATATGAGACGCCTTTACAATATCATTATTTAAAACGGCCTTATACGTTAATACCAGGTGTATTGGCACACATGCCAAAAGTGCATTATTACAATGAAAAAGGCGATGAGATTCCAGCTGTAGATCGCCAGTCTGCGGCTTTTTCACGCTATATTTTGCAAATCAAGCCGGGGATAATGTATCAAGACCATCCTGCCTTTGTTGAAGAAAATCTTGCGCTAAATGATACTGACCTTAGTCGTATTAATCATTTGAGTGATTTTGAAAAAACCGCAACAAGAGAGTTGGTTGCCAGTGATTTTGTGCATCAAATCAAGCGTTTATCCAGCCCTAAACTACACTCCCCAATATTGAGCTTAATGAGTGAGATGATTGTTGGTCTTGATGATTTAAATGCTGAGCTAAAAAGTGTTAAAGGTACACTAGATTTAACTCAGCATCAAATATCGGGTGTTAAAGTGTTAGATAAATATCGTTATTCTATAAAAGTAAACGGCGTTCAAGAGCAGTTTTTATATTGGTTAGCCATGCCGTTTTTTACCGCTATACCACCAGAGGCAGATGCCTTTTATGCACAACAAGGCTTGATTGACAAGAACATTGTGTTGGACTGGTATCCAGTAGGCACAGGGCCTTTTCAA
>JABGOT010000148.1 GCA_018648985.1 Candidatus Ruthturnera sp. | reverse complement strand
TATTGGTAAAGCCTTCGGTATTTGGATGCATTACGATGACTCTTTAAAATTAGAGAGAGTCGGCGGCTTTGATTAACTAATATGTTTTAGGATATTATCAAGCTCATCAGAAGATGAGTAATGAATAATAATCTTGCCTTTGTTGTTGTTTTGTTTGATTTCAGTTTTTGAATCTAGTGTTTTACTAAGAGACTGCATTAATGATGTAATGTGAGGATCCACTTCAGTGGATTTTTTTGGCTTTGGATTAAGTACGCGTTTAACCAGCTCTTCAGTTTGGCGAACCGACAAAGAACGTTGAATCACCTGATTAGCCACTTCAAGTTGCTGATCTTCTTTAAGGGGTAATAATGCACGCGCATGACCCATTTCTATTTTGCCACTGCCCAGCAGTTGCTTAACCGATTCATTTAACTGTAATAAACGAATTAGATTACTCACGGCAGAGCGAGAGCGACCCACCACATGTGAAATCTCCTCGTGAGTCATTTTAAAATCTTCAATTAATTTCTGTAGCGCCCTTGCTTCTTCAAGCGGTGTGAGTGATTCACGCTGAATGTTTTCAATAAGGCCAATAGCCAAAGCGACTTGATCGTCAATCTCACGAACAATAGCCGGTACTTCACTAAGGCCTGCAATTTTGGCTGCACGCCAACGTCTTTCACCCGCAATAATCTCGTATTTATCATAAGTAACTTTACGAACAACCAGCGGCTGAATAACACCTTGTGAGGTGATTGAGTTGGCAAGCTCGTTAAGTGTATCAGGGTCAATGTCATCTCTAGGCTGGAATTTACCACGCTGTAGTGCGTCAACACTTAGTACTTTAAGGTTGTGATCAGAGTCGGATTGACCGCCCGCAGAAGAAACTTGCCCCAGCAATATATCTAATCCACGACCTAGTTTTGAAATTTTTGCCATTTTAATTTATTGATGTTTTTCTAATTACTTCACTCGCCAGTGAAACGTATGAAATTGCCCCTTTGGATGATCTGGCGTAGTTAATTGCCGCTTGACCAAAACTTGGTGCTTCGGCTAATTTTACATTTCTAGGGATGATTGTTTTAAATACTTTGTGCGAAAAATACTGTAATAACTGAATTGACACCTCGTTAGACAAGTTGTTACGTGTATCAAACATAGTGCGGATAATGCCAGTAATGTCCAAATCAGGGTTGGTGGTGGCTTGGATTTTCTCAATGGTTTGTATGAGCGCAGTTAAGCCCTCTAAGGCGTAGTACTCACATTGCATTGGGATGATGATGCCGTTAGACGCAGTAAAGGCGTTAATCGTCAGCATGTTAAGCGAAGGCGGGCAATCGATCACTACATAATCGTATTTGTCTTTAACTTTGTCGAGCGCTTCTTTTAATTTGTATTCTGAGTTATCGCGTTTGAGTAGGGCGATTTCTGCAGCAATTAAATCGGTGTTAGAAGGTAGTACATCAATCTCAACACCAGAGGCATGTACAGTTGCCTCACCAATGCTACACTCGTCTAATAATAACTCACACACAGAATTTTCTAAGGTGTATTTATCAACACCACAACCCATTGTAGCATTACCTTGAGGGTCGATATCAATCAGTAACACGCGTTTTTTTATGGCTTTCAGGGCGGCACTCAAATTAACAGCGGTGGTGGTTTTACCCACGCCGCCTTTTTGATTTGCAACTGAAAGAACAATTGCCATTCGTTACTTACCCAAAACAGTTAAGGCTTTTAATAGGTTTGTTGCCTCGTGCACAAAATAATCTTTCTTAAGTTTTTCAATGACTTTTTCAGCTTCTTCAGATTTTTTATTTTCTTGCGCTGTTAGAATTTCTTCATCAGATAGCTGGGAAGGGTCTTCCACTTCTAAGTGGCCATCCAAATCACTTTCTTTGGTGTCGCCAAGTACACTGTCTTCTTTTTCATTCTCAAGGCTGATATTTTTTAAAGCAATATCTGGCTCAATACCTTTGGCCTGAATAGAGCGACCTGATGGTGTGTAATAACGCGCTGTGGTGACTTTTAAGCCATAGCCTTCATCAAGCTCAATAATGGTTTGAACAGAACCCTTACCAAAAGAAGTGCTGCCCATGATAATAGCTCGTTTATGATCTTGTAGAGCGCCAGCAACAATCTCAGAAGCTGAGGCCGAACCTTCGTTAATCAGCACTACAATTGGAGAGTCTAGCATGATGTCACCAGGCTCAGTTTTAAACTCAAGATTTGAGCTTGGAATGCGGCCTTCGGTATAAACCACTAAACCCTTTTTATCAATAAATAAGTTAGCGATATCGACCGCACCTTCTAATACGCCACCAGGGTTATTTCTCAGATCAAGAATTAACGACTTTAAGTAGCCGTCATTTTCTTCAACCAAGCCATCCAGTGTTTCTTTTAATAAGTTAGAAGTTGGATTTTGAAAGCTGGAAACACGAATATAACCAATGTCTTTTTCTAGTAAATAACCTTTAACTGAAGTAATGGTGATAATCTCACGTGTAATATCGACAACAAATGGTTTTTTGTTTTTACGTACAATGGTTACTTGAACATCGGTACCCGGCTCGCCACGCATCAGATCAACGCCATCTTCTAGTGTCATGTCACGTACAGGTTTATCGCCAATTTTTACAATCAAATCGCCTGCCTGAATACCTGCTCGATAAGCAGGCGTGTCGTCAATGGGGGATATTACTTGGATGGCATCGTCTTTCATGCCGATTACAATGCCTAAGCCACCAAATTTACCTGTTGCACTTTCGAGTAGGTTTTTTTGCTCTTTAGGTTTTAGGTAATTAGAGTGAGGGTCTAGACCTGTTACCATGCCTTTAATCGCATCTTCGAATAATTCTTTATTGGTAACTTCATCAACATACAGTTGTTTAATATTACTAAACACTTTAGTGAATGACTCTAAATCTTGGAAAAAAGCCTCTAGCCTTTGCTTCTCAGCATCGGTTTGAGCATAAGCTGGAGAGGCGACAAGAAAGGTACAAAAAGACACTAAAAATACAGAGTTTTTAAAAAAGTTAAAGAAAGTCATAATATAATTGTTTGCTTATAAAAAGTTTAAATATAATACTGTGAAATGTCCGCAGGTTATTTTGGATTTTACTTGGTTTTATTTTTAGATTATGGAGAAAAAATGAAAAGATTGAATGTTGTTTTATTGATGTTGAGCATGTTATTGTCATCTACCGTATTTGCAAACGAGGAAGAAGCTGTTACAGAGGTAGCACAAACAACAGAACAAGGCCCTGTTCAGGCAATTCAATCAACCATTGTTAAGCTTAACCAGCTAACAACTGCAACAAGCTACTCACCACAAATGGTGAAATTTTTAGTTGATTCAGAAATCGCTCCACTGTTTGATTTTGATCATATTGCCAATGAAGTGTTATTGGTTAGCAATGTAAGCCTAAGTGAAGACGAAGCAAAGTTTTTTTCAAACAGATTAAAGCAAAACATTATTACAACTTTATTATCAAGATTAGCTCAGAGCCGTTCAAGCTCGTTTAACTTTGTTTCTGCAAGACCGGTGATGGGTGGTAACATTATCGTAAAACTTAAAGCACGTGGTTACTCTAGATTTGGCTTTAACATTGATTTATCATTTCATAAGAGTCAGTCTGAAAAATGGCAGATTTTTGACATTGCACTTAACCACGATAGCTTGATTAACTACTACCAAAGAATGGTACTGATTAAGGCGAGAAGATACGGTGTTTATGGCATGCTAGGCAGAATTTAACTAAATAAGAATAGACAGGAATTAGTAATGAGTGAAATGACTTTGTTAGAAAAAGAAGAAGACATTGAAAAAGCAACTAAAGCTTTAAAGGCGATGGCACATCCATTACGCTTGAAGATTTTATGTGCTTTGAAAAATGATGAGCTTCCAGTATTGGAGATTGTTAAACAAGTGGGGTCTTCCCAATCAAACATTTCACAACATATTGACATCCTTAGAACTAAAGATATTGTTGAATCACGGCGCGATGGTAACAAAATTTTATGCAAAGTTAAAGATACTAAAATTTTGAAACTCGTTGCCAATATGCAAGCAGTATTCTGCTCTGACGACGACTAATTAGAATTACACACTTTAACTACTTTCGCATAAATTATGCGCTCGTAGCTCAGCTGGATAGAGTGTCGGCCTCCGAAGCCGAATGTCGGGTGTT
>JABGOT010000123.1 GCA_018648985.1 Candidatus Ruthturnera sp. | reverse complement strand
CTAAGAACCAGTCTCTTTTTACTTCATGTGCTTTAGCGCTAAATGTTTTCATAATTGTCAGTCTATCTACGTGCAGAATAATCGGACCATTATAATCACTTTTTGTTTTGATTGGAAGCTTATAACGCAATTTTAACAATAAAAACTTAATCTCAAACATGTGCTTCGCATGAAGTTTATGATAAGATTTAAAAATATGATCAATTCACATGCACACCTAGATTTTGACGACATGAATGCAATCGCCGAAAATGCGGTGGCAATTGTGCCGAGTATTGGCAAACAAAACTGGATTGATGTACAAATGTATCCTTACTTCGCATTTGGAATTCACCCTTGGTTGGTCGATATTCATACGCAAAGTGATTTGGATTATTTGGAATACTTGGCTAAATGCAATAATCCGGTTGCGATTGGTGAATGCGGATTAGATTATGCCAAGGATATTGACAAAGAAAAACAAGTACATTTTTTTACTTCTCAACTAGTATTGGCTGAAAAATACGATCTACCTATTATTATTCACGCCGTTAAAGCCACGGAAGATGTGATATTTTTATTAAAAAAACACCCTAAGGTCAAAGGTGAAATTCACGGATTTTCTGGCAGTGAAGAGCAAGCACAACGATTAACAAGAATGGGTTTTTACTTGGGATTTGGCATGCAAATTACCAATCAAAAATCAACTAAAATTCGACAAATTGTTGCAAACTGCCCGCTGGAATTTATCCTAATTGAAACTGATGATCATACTACCCCCGATGATTTATCTTTAGTGGCACAAGAGATTGCCGATCTTAAGCAAATATCGCTCGATCAAATCATAACACAATGTGATAATAACGCCATTTCACTTTTCAACTTAAAATAATGAGTGGTAGTTGCGCACGCACTGAAATACTATTAGGCCAGCAAGGCTTGGCTCGGTTAGCCGAATCCCATGTGCTAATTGCCGGCCTAGGCGGTGTAGGTGGTGCTTGCGCTGAAGCACTGTGCAGGGCCGGTGTTGGCACACTTACTTTAATAGACTTTGATATTGTTTCAAAAACCGACCTTAACCGACAGCTGGTTGCGCTCAACTCAACATTGGATTTACCAAAAGTCGATGTCTTGACCGACAGATTACACGATATCAACCCTGATACTATTATCATCAAGCGCAATGAATTTATCGACCGAGGTAAGGCGCAAGAGATTTCGATTAATGAAGAGCTAGATTTTGTCGCTGACTGCATTGATGCAATTACCTGTAAAACCGCACTCATTGATAGCTGCAATAAATCTGGCAAGCCAATTATCTCTAGCATGGGTGCTGGCGGAAGGCTCGACCCAACAAAGGTCAAAATCTCTCGCATGGACAAAACTGAAAATTGCGCCTTAGCACGTGAGATGCGAAAGCAACTTAGGCGTATTAAAGCATCACTTAAATTCCCGGTAGTGCACTCTACTGAGTTGCAAATTAAAGCATTGCCTCACCAAGAATTGATGGCCATCGATACTGCACCCACAGGCAGACCTAGGGCAGTAAATGGCGCCATTTCGTATATGCCTAATATTTTTGGGTTAATAATGGCAGGACACATTATTCAAACGCTATTAAAATCTTAACAAATAATTTAAGGAAAACACCATGGTTAGTACTGAAACCCCAATTTGTAACTTTAACACCCCTGCAGTTGATTTTAACCTTAAGGGTGTGGATGGAAAAATACATTCTCTAGAAAGCTGTAAAGGGGAAAATGGCCTGCTAGTTATGTTCATTTGCAATCACTGTCCTTATGTAAAATCGATTATTGATCGAATTATTCGCGACACCAAAGCGCTTAAAACGATGGGGCTTAATACTGTAGCAATTATGTCAAATAACCCCGATGAATATGAGGCAGATTCTTTTGAAAATATGCAAAAAATTGCCGAGGAAATGGATTTTCCGTTTCCTTACTTGATTGATGAAACACAAGAAATTGCCAAGGCTTATGGCGCAGTTTGTACGCCTGATTTCTTTGGATATAACGCCAATTTAGAATTACAATATCGCGGCCGACTTGATGCATCACGCAAAGAATCTGCCGCAGCAGATGTAAAGCGTGATTTGTTCGAAGCGATGAGTCAAGTCGCTAAAATCGGTCAGGGCCCACAAGATCAAATCCCATCAATGGGCTGCTCTATTAAGTGGTACTAGTTGATTTATATAATAAAAAACTAATATAAGTCAGTTAGCGTATAATTGCGGTCTTTGTCTGCGACTAAAAGACCATGTCTGAAAATAAAACCGATAACAAACCTGATAATAAACCTCAAGCCAAATTTAGTGATTTTGGCTTATCTGATTCGATTCTAAGCGTATTAGATTCTATCGGTTATGAAACGCCGTCACCCATTCAAGAGCAATGTATCACCCACCTACTAAATGGCGAAGATATTATTGGCCAAGCACAAACAGGTACCGGAAAAACAGCAGCATTCGCCCTACCTTTGTTAGACAATATTGATCTTAGTCTAAACGCACCTCAAATATTGATTTTGGCGCCGACTCGCGAGTTAGCCATTCAAGTATCCGAAGCAATACAAGTTTATGCACGTGGTTTAAAAGGTTTTCATGTATTGCCAATTTATGGCGGACAATCATACGACGTTCAATTGCGCCCATTAAAGCGCGGTGTGCATTGTGTTGTTGGTACGCCAGGCCGAGTAATGGATCACATTAAAAAAGGCACTTTAAAACTCGACAAATTAAAATCATTCGTCTTAGATGAAGCTGATGAAATGTTGAAAATGGGCTTTATTGACGATATTAAATGGGTGATGGAACGCATTCCTGAACAACGTCAAATCGCGCTATTCTCTGCTACCATGCCAAATATAATCAAGCGTGTTGCTGAGAAGTTTTTAAACAATCCTAAAATTGTTAAAGTTAAAAATAAAACTGAAACAGCGCCTACAATCGGCCAAAAATATTGCCTTGTTGGTGGTTTAAGCCAAAAATTAGATGCACTGACCAGGATTCTAGAAGTAACAGAATTCGACGCAATGATTATTTTTGCTAGAACCAAAACACTAACGGTTGAACTGTCTGAAAAACTTTCTGCTAGAGGGTTTTCAGCAGAGGCAATTAATGGTGATATCCAGCAAAGTCAGCGTGAAAAAATTATTAATAAATTTAAAAAAGGTGGCATTGATATTTTAGTTGCTACTGATGTTGCTGCTCGTGGACTAGATGTACCAAGAATTTCACACGTGGTCAACTATGATATTCCTCAAGATGCAGAGACTTACGTGCACCGTATTGGCCGTACTGGTCGTGCTGGGCGCGAAGGCGAGGCAATTTTATTTGTATCGCATCGTGAACGTCGCATGCTTAATAATATTGAGCGAGTTACACGCCAAAAAATTGAGCCACTTGAACTACCAACTGCGAAAATCATTAATGAAAAACGCATCGACACATTCAAAAAGAAAATAACTGAAACCCTTAGCAACCAAGATTTAACTATTTTTGAAAAACTAGTCACTGAATTCCAAGAAGCCAACGAAGAAGTTTCTCATCTTAAAGTAGCAGCAGCTTTAGCGCATATTGCCCAAGGCAATGAGCCGTTATTATTATCAGAAAAAGAACCTAGTTTTGGCCGTGATCAAAAACCAGGTGAAGAAAAAGTTGTACCAGTAGAGGCTAGCCCTCTTAAAGATCACCCACAAATACCAATGCGTCGTTATAAGCTTGAAGTAGGCAATAGCAACAATATCAAGCCTGGAAACATCCTTGGTGCTATCGCCAATGAAGCTGACATGGACAGCGAATACATTGGTTCTATTCAGATTTTTGATAACTTCTCTACAGTGGATCTGCCTGATGAGATGCCAAAAGAAACTTTTGAAGTGCTGAAAAAGACAGTGGTTAACGGTAAACGCTTAAATATCGTCGAACTCACTGAGAAAAATAACAAGGCCACTATTGGCGGCACTTCAGGAAAACGTAATTTTGGTCGTGGAAAATTTTCCAAAGGTGGCAGAAATGATAGACGCGGTGGTAGAGACTCTCGTGGTGGTGATAAAAGAGGTGGTGATCGAAACAGAAAACCAAAATTCTCACGCTCTAAGCCTAAAAAATAAATAGAAAAATCATTTAGTACTTTAATTGATTTAAAGTACGTTAAAATAGCGGGCGCTGGTAAAGAATACGGCTACTATTTATATTTTGTTGTTTGAACTTTTTCAAGT
>JABGOT010000079.1:19387-29201 GCA_018648985.1 Candidatus Ruthturnera sp. | reverse complement strand
TTTTGATGCGATTCGAGTTGGACTGGCTTCTCCTGAGAAGATTCGTTCATGGTCATATGGTGAGGTTAAGAAGCCTGAAACTATTAACTACCGTACATTTAAGCCTGAAAGAGAAGGTTTGTTCTGTGCTAAGATTTTTGGTCCAATGAAAGACTTTGAGTGTTTGTGTGGTAAATACAAGCGCATGAAGTTCCGCAACGTAGTTTGTGAAAAGTGTGGCGTTGAAGTGACACTTTCTAAAGTTCGTCGTGAGCGTATGGGTCATATCGAATTAGCTGCTCCAGTAGCGCACATTTGGTATCTTAAATCACTGCCTTCACGTTTAGGTTTGTTGATGGATATGACGCTTAAAGATATTGAGCGCGTACTTTACTTTGAAGCATTCTTAGTGACAGACCCTGGCTCAACACCGTTGGTGAAAAAGCAATTATTAACCGAAGAAATGTACTTTGATGCATTAGATGAATACGGTGATGATGAGTTTGAAGCGAAAATGGGTGCTGAAGCAATCCAAGATGTTTTAGCAGAAATGCAGCTTGAAAAAGAAGCAGCTAATTTACGTGAAGACAGCTTAAACACTAAATCTCAAACTAAGCTTAAGAAATACAACAAACGTCTTAAACTAATTGATTCACTAATCCAATCAGGTAATAAGCCAGAATGGATGGTGTTAAAAGTATTGCCAATTCTTCCGCCAGATTTGCGCCCATTAGTGCCGCTTGATGGCGGTCGTTTTGCGACTTCTGATCTAAACGATTTATACCGTCGTGTGATTAACCGTAACAACCGTTTAGGTCGTTTATTAGAGTTAGACGCACCAGAAATTATCGTCCGTAACGAAAAGCGTATGCTTCAAGAAGCGGTTGATTCATTGATTGATAATGGTCGTCGTGGCCGTGCGGTGATGGGTAATAACCGTCGTCCGTTAAAATCAATTGCTGACATGATTAAAGGTAAGCAAGGTCGATTCCGTCAAAACTTACTAGGTAAGCGTGTTGACTACTCAGGTCGTTCGGTGATCGTTTGTGGTCCATACCTTAAATTACACCAGTGTGGTTTACCAAAGAAAATGGCTTTAGAATTATTTAAGCCATTTATGTACAACCGCTTAATGGCTAAAGGTTTAGCTTCAACAATTAAAGCTGCTAAGAAGATGGTAGAAGGCGAAGGCCCTGAAGTATGGGATATCCTAGAAAAAGTCGTACACCAACATCCGGTAATGCTTAACCGTGCACCAACATTGCACCGTTTAGGTATTCAAGCATTTGAGCCGTTACTGATTGAAGGTAAAGCAATCCAATTACATCCACTCGTTTGTGGCGCATTTAACGCTGACTTTGATGGTGACCAGATGGCGGTACACGTACCATTATCTGAAGAGGCACAATTAGAAGCAAGAACTTTAATGCTAGCTTCTAACAACGTATTGCACCTTGCTAGTGGTGAGCCGATTATCGTACCTTCGCAGGACGTTATTTTGGGCTTGTACTACATGACGCGTGATATGATTAACCAAAAGGGCGAAGGCATGGTCTTCGCCAATTCGACTGAAGCTTTAAATGCTTATGAGTCGGGTTCTGCTTCATTGCACGCTAAGGTTAAATTACGCATCCAAGAATATGAAAAAGTCGACGGTAAACACCAACCAACAACAAAACGTATTGTTGATACAACCGTTGGTCGTGCAATTTTCTCAAGAATTTTGCCGGCAGGTTTGTCATTCAATTTAATCAACGAAGCTATTTCTAAAAAGGTAGTTTCTAACTTGATTCACATTTGTTACCAAACACAAGAGTTAAAAGACACGGTTATTTTTGCTGACCAGATGATGTACATGGGCTTTAAATATTCAACTAAGTCAGGTATCTCATTCTGTTCAAACGACATGACTATCCCTGGCACTAAAGCAGGTATGATTGACGAAGCAGAAACACAAGTAAAAGACGTGCAAAAGCAGTATTCACAAGGTATTGTGACTGATGGTGAGCGTTATAACAAAGTGATTGATATTTGGTCTCGCACTTCAGAGAAAGTTGCTAAGGCAATGATGGATGAAATCGGTTTTGATGATTTCACTAACGCCGACGGAAAAACTGAAAAACTAGCCTCATTTAACTCGGTTTATATGATGGCTGATTCTGGTGCTCGTGGTTCTCCAGCACAGATGCGTCAGTTAGCAGGTATGCGTGGTCTAATGGCTAAGCCAGATGGTTCAATTATTGAAACACCGATTACCTCAAACTTCCGTGAAGGCTTGAATAACATGCAGTACTTTATTTCAACACACGGTGCACGTAAAGGTCTAGCTGATACAGCACTTAAAACAGCAAACTCGGGTTACTTAACACGTCGTTTGGTGGATGTTGGACAAGATCTAGTGGTCAATGAAGTCGATTGTGGTACTGAAAATGGACTCATCAAGAAGGCTACGATTGAAGGTGGTAATATTGTACAAACACTCGGCGCTGCGGTATTAGGCCGTGTGATGGCTGAAGATGTGCTAATTCCAGATTCAACTAAAGTGTTATTACCTAAAGGTCATTTAGTAACTTTAGAAGATTCAGACAAGATCAACGAATTAGGTGTTGAATCAATCAAAGCGCGCTCTACTATTACTTGTGACACTGGCTATGGCGTTTGTGCTTCTTGTTATGGTAATGACATGGCACGTGGTCATCAGATTGGTGTTGGTGAAGCAGTTGGTGTAATTGCAGCACAATCAATCGGTGAGCCGGGTACACAGTTAACCATGCGTACGTTCCACATTGGTGGTGCGGCTTCTGCTTCAACAGCAGTGAGCAGCATTAATATTAATACTGATGGTATTGCCCATTTAGAAGGCATGAAGTCAATTACAAATGCTAGTGGTGATTTAGTGGTGATTTCTCGTTCATCTGAAGTAACCATTCGCAATGTTAAAGGTCAAGAAGTTGAGCGTTATAAGATTCCTTATGGTGCGATTGTTCATGTTCAAGACGGCGGCGCTGTTAAAGCAAAAGACAAGATTGCAGACTGGGATCCGCATACGCACCCAATTATTTCTGAGCAGTCAGGTCGTGTGGTTTTTGTTGATTTTGTTGAAGGTGTTACGGTTAACAAAAACACAGATCCATTAACGGGTCTAACCTTCTTTGAGATGATTGATGAGGCAGAAAGATCAGCAGCAGCTAAAGGTTTGAAGCCACTCATTAAGATGGTTGATGAGAAAGATTCAGAGATGGTGTTATCAACACACTACCTACCTTCAACAGTGAAGATCAATCTAGAAGATAATCAAGTCATCACCGCAGGTGAAGTCTTGGCTAAGATTCCAAAAGATCAGTCTAAGACCAGTGATATTACTGGTGGTTTGCCACGTGTTGCTGACTTATTTGAAGCACGTAAAGCTAAAGATCATTCAATCCTTGCAGAAGCAACGGGTGTGATTAGTTTTGGTAATCCTACTAAGTCTAAAGATCGTTTAATCATTACTTCACAAGAAGGTGAAGCGACAGAAATGATGATCCATAAATGGCGTCAAATTAACGTCTTTGATGGTGAGTCTGTTGTTAAAGGTGATGTGGTTTCTGATGGCCCTTCTAATCCACACGATATCTTACGTTTATTGGGTGTTGAAGCTTTAGCTAACTACGTGGTTAAAGAAGTTCAAAATGTTTACCGCCTACAAGGTGTAAACATCTCTGATAAGCATATTGAAGTGATTGTGAAGCAAATGCTACGTAAAGTTGAAGTACTTGATGCAGGTGATTCGTCACTTGTTAACGGTGAAATAGCTGAGTATGTACGCGTTATTGATATCAACAAACAATTAACAGCACAGGGTAAAGACCTAGTGTCTTACCAAAGATTGTTGATGGGTATTACTAAAGCGTCACTATCAACAGAATCGTTTATCTCTGCAGCGTCGTTCCAAGAGACAACACGTGTGTTAACCGAAGCCTCAACTACAGGCCGTGTCGATACACTGAAAGGCTTAAAAGAGAACGTAATTGTAGGTCGTTTAATTCCGGCAGGTACGGGTTTTGCATATCACCAAGAGCGTCGTGCAAAGCGCGCTGAAGGTGTGATGCAAAGCGCTGATGCGCAAGCTGCACTTTCAGAGCAGTTAAGTGAAGCAGACGAAGCACAAGAAGCGGCTGAAGAGTAGTAATACACTTCACCAATAAAAAAAACCGCAGTCAATTATGGCTGCGGTTTTTTTTCGCCTACGATTAAGGCACACGCGTGCCATATCAACAACGCTTGGTATAAAATGCGATTATGAATAAAGCAAGCTTCGATCAACATGTAACGGATGGATATAACCATATTCCAGTATATAAAGCCGTTGCCATTGATACAGATACCGCATTAGGCCTATATTTAAAATTAGCCAACAACCCTTACTCGTACTTATTTGAGTCAGTTCAGGGTGGTGAAAAATGGGGTCGTTATTCAATGATTGGCCTGCACGCACAAACGGTTATCAAAGTGTTTGACCATGAAGTCCGTATTGAACAAGAAGGCGAGTTACTAAAATCAACCGAAGAAAAAGACCCGCTCGCTTGGATTGAACAATATCTGAATCAATACAAAGTGCCAGAATTAGAGGCTTTGCCAGATTTTAATGGCGGTTTGGTGGGTTACTTTGGTTATGAGATTATTCGCTATATTGAGCCAAGACTCTCAAACATCGACAAACCTGATGAGCTCGGCGTGGCCGATATCTTGTTAATGGTATCGAACGATTTAGTTGTATTTGACAATCTACTCAATCAAGCTTTTGTAATTACCCATATCGATCCAAGCAAGCAAAGCTATGAGGATGCACTCAGTCGTTTAGATGAAATATCCAAACAAATTAATCAGCCGTTAAAGCCGTCTGACTATCAATCTGACCAAATTACTGAGCAAGATTTCGTCTCAAGCTTTGGTGAGGAAAACTACAAAGACACCGTTAAAAAAATTCAAGAATACATTGTTGCAGGTGATGTGATGCAAGTCGTGCCTTCGCAGCGCCTTAGTTGCAAATTTAGCGCACCACCGGTTGAGCTATACCGCCAATTAAGGCGTCTTAATCCATCCCCTTATATGTATTACCTTAACTTGGGAGATACCGCCATTGTCGGCTCATCGCCAGAGATTTTAACTCGTGTAGATGGTGATAGGCGTGCAACCGTTCGCCCTATAGCTGGTACACGCTCTCGTGGCGCCAATGAAAAAGAAGATCTAGCACTAGAGAAAGACTTATTGTCGGATGAAAAAGAAATCGCCGAACACTTAATGTTGATTGATCTTGGTCGTAATGATCTTGGCCGTATCGCCAAAACAGGCACGGTAGATCTAACAGACAAAATGTTTGTCGAGCGTTATTCACACGTCATGCACATTGTATCGAACGTTGAATGCGAGCTTAAAGACAACATGAGTGCAATGGACGTACTTAAAGCGACTTTCCCAGCAGGCACGCTAAGCGGCGCACCTAAGGTCCGTGCAATGGAAATTATTAACGAAGTTGAGCCGCTCAAGCGCAATATTTATTCAGGCGCCATCGGTTACCTATCATGGCATGGCTGTATGGACATGGCTATTGCTATTCGTACCGCCGTGGTAAAGGACGAAACCCTTTACGTACAAGCAGGCGCAGGTATTGTTTATGACTCCATACCACAATCAGAATGGGATGAAACCATGCACAAAGCGCGTGCACTAATTAAGGCTGCTGAACAAGTTTAAGTTAGTTAAGGATAAAACAAACTATATTAGATTTCCATAAAAGTGTTGCATTTGTATTTTTTATGGTTATGATAGGGGTTTTGGTAAGGTAGTAACTCCTTACATGGGGGTTATATTTTTTTATATATAAAGAGGAGAGAAACATGAAGAAAACTATTTCTTCTATCTCAGCAGTTGTGACATTGGCGACATTATTTATGATGCCAACGCAAGCAGGTGCTAAAGAGATGACGGACGAAGAGGCTACTTTCGGTCGTAAAGCAGGTAACTGCTTAGCATGTCATATGATTCCAGGCGGTAACTTGCCAGGCAACATTGGCCCACCACTACTTGCGATGAAAGCAAGGTATCCAGATAAAGCAGCTTTAAGAGCGCAGATCTGGGACGCAACTGTTAAGAATCCAAACACAATCATGCCTCCATTTGGAAAGCATGGTGCTTTGACTGAAAAACAGATTGATCAAGTTACTAATTACATTTATTCTAAATAAGGAGAAGACGATGAAAAGAAGATTATTTTTAAAAAGTGCAATGGCAGGTTCTGCAGTTGCAACAGCAGTAGGCGCAGGCTTACTAACACCATCAATGGCTTTTGCTAACTCAGCAGACTTTAAAGCTAAATCAGACGCAGCAGGTGCTTCAGCAGCTGGCGCAGGCAAAGGTTCTTTTAAGTTTAAAGCGCCTAAGATCGCTGAAAACGGTGCAGTCGTACCAATGACAGTAGATGCTTCTAAAATGGACGGCGTGACCAACATTTCTTTCTATGTTGTTAACAACGGCACACCATTAGCGGCTTCGTTCAATTTGTCTGGTGCTCAAGGTTATGTTTCTACTCGTATTAAGATGGGTAAAACTTCACCAGTAGACGCACTAGTTACTGCAGGCGGCGCGACAACTAAAGTATCGCAAGAAGTGAAAGTAACAATTGGCGGCTGTGGCGGTTAATCGCTTAACTGACGACTAAATTATAAAAATATTAAAGGAGAATAAAAATGGCAAAGATCAAATTAAAGCCTAAAGCAAGAAAAGGTGTTATCGGTATCAAGTGTTTAATTAAACACCCAATGGAAACTGGTTTACGTAAGAAAAAAGGCAAAATAGTACCTGCTAACTACATTGTGCACATGGTTGTATCTCACAACGGCACTAAAGTAGTTGACGCAGATATTGGTAGCTCTATTTCTAAAGATCCATACTTTAAATTCAATGTTGCTGGCGCTAAAGGCGACACAATCGAACTTAAGTACAAGGATAGTAAAGGTAAAACAGGTTCTGCGACTGCGAAGTCTAAGTAACTTTATATAATTGAGGAGAGATCAATGAAAAAACTAATAACTGCAGTCGTCAGTTTAGGTTTAATGGCTGGCGCTACATCTGCAATTGCAGATATGGAAGCTGACCGTAAAGCCTTTGTTGGCCACTTTAAGTCCATTCAGCCAGGCGTTGAGTTTGCAGATTACACCAATGGTGTTTATGCTTATGATGCAGGTTCTAGAGATCAGTTTGAAGAGATTCTAGACGGCATTCCACCGTATGAAGAAGCGGTAGAAAAAGGCGCAGCAGAGTTTGAAAAGTTTGGTTTGGCAAAATGTGCAGCACTTGCAGATCCTGCAGCAGCACGTTTAGCGCATCCATACTATGATGATGCAGCTGGTACAGTGGTGACACTAGAAGGTACAATCCGTAAATGTTATAACGAGCAAACTGGTAAGAAGATGGGCCCGATGAAAGGCAAAGTTGCCCGAATCAGTGCTTGGATTTCTGATCAAGCGGCTGGCGAGAAGATCAACGTAAAAGTTGAATCTGATGGTGCAAAAGCAGCTTATGCAAGAGGTAAGGCAACTTTCTACGCTAAGCGTGGTCAGTTCAACATGTCTTGTGCAGATTGCCACGTGTATAACGCTGGCAAAAAAGCAAGAGCTGATATCTTATCACCTGCATTAGGTCACACAACACACGTGCCAATGTATCGTGCAAAGTGGGGTAGCTTAGGTACGTTACATCGTCGTTATGGCGGTTGTTACAAGAACATGCGTGCTAAGCCTTTAATGGCTCAAAGCCCAGAGTATCGTGATATGGAGTTCTTCCATCAAGCGATGAGCAATGGCCTTGAGATCACTGACGCTCGTTACAGAAAATAGGAGAAGTATGATGAAAAAATTACTACTAACAACCTTAACTGTATTTGCCTTTTCGGCACAAGCTGATTACTTAGGTAGTGGTCATAACTGGAACACGGGCTCGTCTGATCCGTTTGGTGCAGCAATTGCTGCAGCTGAGTCTGGTTATGCAGCAAACCTAAAAGCTCACATGGCTTGGCGTGATACTGGCAAGATGATCAAAGAAGCTAAAAAACTACAGGCATCAGGTAACGCTGCTGGTGCAGTGGCTTTAGCTAATAAAGCTCACACGCAAACAGTAAATGCGGCAGCGCAAACTGTTGGTGCGGGTTCGGCTGGTCCTAGCTTCTAGCAAGCTAAACAGTTAAATAAAAAATACCCCTTTATTGGGGTATTTTTTTTGTCTGCTATTTTTTAAGATTGAAAAACACACAAGCAATAAAAAAGCGCCGAATAGGGCGCTTTTTTATTCTTCTACTTTCCTCTCTCCTTGGAATGTTTGGTTAATGCTGCAGTATCTATTCTGAGGATGAATATGAAACTTCGGTTTTTACAACTTAACTACAACATTAAGGGTTCAATTCTACACTGATAAAAAAGCAAAAAAAAAAAACGATTATTTTTTTCAGTACAATAACAAAGAAAACAAAAAACGCATTACAGGGGAGTGGATGAGAAACAAGAAAGAATTCGTTGAATATTCTAAAGCCAAGGAGTTGGTTAGTAATTATGAGTTGACGGTTAAAACCAAACTTGATTATCAAATTTCCTATAAAGAAATTCATGCGGATCTTCCTTGTGACCCAACGGCGACTTACAAAGGTGAGTGGATTGATTGGAATGTGTTTCTTGGTAAAAATATTGCCTAATAAGTCGCCATATTAAAAATTTCTGAAATTTTTGATAAACACCCAATTTCCAGTCATTTTTTTTATAAAAAACCTTGTAAAACTAGGTGTTTTAGACGAATAATGGCAATTTTTAAGGTTTGTTATAGCTTTAAGATGAGCGTTTGCATTATTTTCTAAATTTTTAAAGTATAAAAAAGATACATAAGTCGATGATACTTTGTCATAATTGTCAGTTAAATCATTACATTGAGTAAATAAGGGGAGCGTAAGTGCATGTTTAGCGAAACTATAAAAAATAAAATCGATCAAGTTGGTGATTTCTTAATTGAAGCATTTCATTTAGTAGGTTTATTTGTAATCGGCGGCACCGTAGTTTGGTCAGCAGTTAGTGAGTATCTACTGATCATGCAGCACGAATCAGGCTTCGCTTCGCTTAAAGATATTTTATTAATGTTTATTTATCTAGAACTCGGTGCGATGATTGGTATCTATTTTAAAACTCATCGATTGCCGGTGATTTTCTTAATCTTTATTGCTATTACTGCCATCACACGATTTATGGTGATTGACATGAAATCTCTAGTTGCTAATGACAGTTTTAATTTGATTATTATGGTTACTTCTATTTTAATTTTAACTATTTCAGCAGGTGTTTTAAGATTTACTGAAAAAAAGTACGACACTTCAAATGAGTGCTGTACTTAAATAACACAAAGGGAGGAGCAAAATGAATATAGCAATTAAAGTTGGGGCGTTATTGGTTGGTGGTTACGCCGCTTATGGTATGGGGTCTTTTATGTATACCATGGGTGATGATATGACCAACATGACCAAGTCAGTTGGACAAATGACTCAAGACGTTCACTCTATGGCAAAAAACATGAATGGTATGGCGCGCAACATGATGCAAATGGCGCAAAGCATGGTCGATGGTCAAAAGAAAATGGGTGATGATTTTGCCAATGTTGCCAGAGACATGAACATTATGACTCGTTCAATGGTGTCGATGGGTAGAGATATGAATGGCCTGGGTGCACAGATATCGGGCATGAATGTTAATATTAAAGAAATGAACGGCTCAATGTCACGCATGAGTGGCGACATGTCAACCATGAATAATTCGATGTC
>JABGOT010000079.1:16313-19287 GCA_018648985.1 Candidatus Ruthturnera sp. | reverse complement strand
ACGGCTCAATGTCACGCATGAGTGGCGACATGTCAACCATGAATAATTCGATGTCGGGCATGCGTTATGATATTAATAAATTCACCAAGCCTGAAAATATTATGATGCCTTGGATGCGTTAATACTAATCTAATTTTTTTTAAAACCGCCCTTTGAGGCGGTTTTTTATTGTATTTTTTATTGCTCAATATTTTTAATTATTTTTAATTATTTTTAATTTAAAAAATATAAATAATCCATATTTTTCCAGTTGTAAAATAAAGCATAAATCATGCGATTATTTTTATTTTTTTAACCTTGTTGAATGCCAAATACTGAGTTCGTCCACCTTCATTGTCATAGCGAGTATTCTGTTGAGAATAGTTTAATTCGCATACCAAAATTGGTAGAAAAAGCCAAAGAACTTGGTATGAGCGCTATTGCACTGACGGATAACGCCAATTTATTTGCAGCGGTTAAACTTTATAAAGAAGCCAAAGGTGCTGGTATTAAGCCGATTTTTGGTGCCGAACTTGTTCTTAAGGGTGAAGAGCAAAACACTTCTTTGTTGCTTTTGTGTCAAAACCATGAGGGCTATTTAAATTTATCTGAGCTGATTTCTTTGTCTTATCTGCAGGGGCAAACCATTGATAGTGTAAGCATTACTGCCGAGCAACTAAAAGCGCACCATCAGGGCTTGATACTTATCGCATTGCCGGTGCGCAGTGATGTGGCGCAACACTTAATTAATAATCAAATTACCGAAGCAACTCAACAAGCGCAAGCTTGGCAAGCCGTGTTTGGTGATCGATTTTATTTAGGCGTGCAGCGCACTAGTAGGACGCATGATGAGCGTCATTTACACCTTTGTATTGAGCTTGGATTGACGCTCGATATTCCCTTAGTGGCAACCAATGATGTGGAGTTCTTACAAAAGCAAGATTTTGATGCACATGAGGCCAGAATTTGTATTTCTCAAGGTGGGCTGTTGGATGATGCGCGCCGTGAGAAGCACTACCATGCTGAGCAGTATTTAAAATCAGGTGAAGAAATGGAGGTGCTGTTTTCTGATTTGCCGGAACTCATCATTAATAGCACTGAAATTGCCAAACGTTGCAATGTTCATTTTGAGTTATATAAAAAGAATTATTTGCCAGATTTTCCAATTCCAGAAGGGTTGAATATTGCACAGTTTTTGACTCAAGAATCACAAGCGGGTTTAGACAGTCGCCTGCAAGGGTTAGAAGTAGATCGACAAGTTTATGATGATCGTTTGGCATTTGAACTCTCGGTGATTATTCAAATGGATTTTCCGGGGTATTTTTTAATCGTCGCTGACTTTATTAGCTGGTCAAAAGACAATGGCATACCGGTTGGGCCTGGTCGTGGCTCTGGTGCGGGCTCTTTGGTGGCTTATGTGCTAGGCATTACCAATGTTGACCCCATCAAACATGAGTTGTTATTTGAGCGTTTTTTAAACCCTGAACGTGTGTCGATGCCAGATTTTGATATTGATTTTTGTACCGATCGCCGTGATGAGGTGATTGAATACGTCTCTAAGAAATACGGCGCTGAAAAAGTATCACAGATTATTACTTACGGCACCATGGCGGCCAAGGGCGTTGTGCGCGACGTAGGGCGTGTTTTAGGCCATCCTTATGGTTTTAGTGACCGGATATCTAAGTCTATCCCTAACGACCTTAAAATCAATCTTTCAAGAGCATTGGGTTATTTCAAAGAAGGGGAATCGCAAGAAAATAAAGACAAGTGGTATTCTGAAGAGTTAAAAGGTCGATACGACTCTGAAGAGAGTGTCACTACTTTGATTGATTTGTCGCTAGAGCTAGAAGGCTTGGTACGTAATGTCGGTACTCACGCTGGTGGCGTGTTGATTGCACCCAGTAAGATCAGTGATTTTTGCCCAATTTACAAAGGCCCTAACGAAACAGATGGTGTGGTTTCACAATTTGACATGAAAGATGTTGAGGCCATGGGCTTGGTGAAATTTGATTTTTTGGGCTTGTCTAACCTTACCGTCATTGACAAAACTGTTAAGCTTGTTTTTGCCAAAGGCTTGAGTGATGAGCTGATTGATTTAGATGCTTTATCTTTGGATGACAAGGGTGTGTACGAGCTACTACAGCGCTGTGATACAACGGGTATTTTCCAGCTTGAGTCGGAGGGTATGCGCGGCTATTTGAAAAAACTTCAGGCCGATTCGTTTGAAGATATTGTCGCAATGCTAGCCCTATACCGACCAGGCCCACTCGGTGCCGGCATGGTTGATGACTATATTGGCGTGAAGCACGGCACACAAAAAGTGAAGTACCCGCACCCAATGCTAGAAGAGATTCTTAAACCAACCAATGGTGTATTTTTGTATCAGGAGCAAGTGATGAAATCTGCCCAAGTAATGGCGGGCTACTCGCTCGGTGGTGCTGATTTGCTACGCCGTGCAATGGGTAAAAAAATTGCTGCAGAAATGGACGCACAGCGCGATGTATTTGTTAAGGGTGCAGCTGAGCACGATATCGATGCAGAAAAAGCCAATGAGATTTTTGACCTGATTGACAAGTTCTCCGGTTATGGATTTAACAAATCGCACTCAGTGGCTTATGCTTATGTTTCTTACCAGACTGCTTGGTTAAAAGCACATTATCCCGCTGCCTTTATGGCGTCAGTGCTTTCAGGCATGATGGATGATACCGATCGAATTGCCTTTACCGTGAACGAAGTGCAAGCCATGGGTTTGATCGTCGACGGCCCAAGTGTTAATGAGTCTTACCATGAGTTTAGTATTCGAGATGAAAAAACCATTACCTATGGTTTGGGCGCAATTAAAGGGGTAGGTGAAGCACTAGTAGAAGTATTGGTGACTGAGCGGGAAGAAAATGGCGACTACAAAGATTTGTTTGATTTTTGTGCGCGTATTGAGCGCAAGTCTTTAAACAAACGTGCCGTTGAAGCGCTGATTTATAGTGGTGCTTTGGATGGC
>JABGOT010000079.1:14638-16213 GCA_018648985.1 Candidatus Ruthturnera sp. | reverse complement strand
GTCTTTAAACAAACGTGCCGTTGAAGCGCTGATTTATAGTGGTGCTTTGGATGGCTTTGGTGTTGATCGTGCCAGTTTGATCAAGACATACCCAAGCGCAATGAAAAAAGCAGAGCAACAACAAAATGACCAATCAAGTGGTCAGAGTGGTTTGTTTGCAAATGAGCAAGTGCATAACGAATACGAGGTGCACTATTTACCGAGTCCAAGCTTTTCTTTTAGAGAGACTTTGCAGTTTGAAAAAATGGTAATGGGTTATTATTTTTACAATCATCCAACCGATGAATATAAAGCCGATTTAAAGCACATTTCTGCCACTTTGCCTTCTGCCTTGGTATTTAGGAATAACAAGGAAGCTCGAATATTGGCATTGATTTCAGAGCTGCGTTATCGCTCAACTAGAAGCGGCAAGCAAATGGCAAATATTATGCTTGAGGATGGCGGCACATTGCTAAATGCGGTTATTTTTCCAAAAGTAATGGAATCAGTCAGTGATCAGTTAGTAGCTGATAGCGTTGTTGTTGCTTCTGGAAAAATTAATAAAGATTATCGAGATGAGTGGCAGTTGATGATAGACAAGGTAGAGGCTGTTGATACGGTTAAAGAAAAATACGCCAGAAGCTTTGAAGTGTTACTTAATCAAAAACATCAAAGGTTGTTTGAGCAGCTTTCAGCGCTATTAAAACAAAACCAAGGTCAGTGTCCTGTGAAGTTTCGATATCAAGTAGATAGCACTCAGGGTAGCATTATTACTCAAGATTATTTTGTAAAACCAGCCCAACAGCTGATAGACGCAGTTGATGCGTTGCTAGGTGATCGCGTGAGCAAGATCAATTACAGCTAAAGATCTGAGCATTGTCTCATGTAGTAACGTGCATGATCTTTTCTGTATTCATTAATACGAATTTCGTCTCCCAACTCAACAACTATTTGACCCGCACAGTTGCTGTTAATCAGCTTAATATTGTTGGCTTTGTATCGATCAACTATTTGTTGGGCAGGGTGATTAAAACGATTCTTAAATCCGCTTGAGACTATAACAGTTGAAGGAGACACAGCATCAAGGAATGCTTGTGTTGATGAGGTTTTGCTACCATGGTGCGGGGATATTAAAATATCACTATTCAGTTTTTCTTTTTGATACTTAATTAATTGTTTTTCGGCTTTTTTCTCGATATCGGCACTCAGCAATACTGAGAACTTATCAGTAGAAACTTTTAAAACACAAGAGGCATTGTTGCCTTTTAAACGAGTGTTTTGTGTGGGGCTTAGTATTTCAAACAGCACACCATCCCATCGCCATTGCTGCCCAGCATAACAGTGGGAGGATTGTTGAGTGATTTTATCTGGTGTTGAAGTGAGTATTTCCCCCGCCTCAAATGTTTGTAATACATCAATCAAGCCACCGATATGGTCATTGTCTGCGTGCGAAATAATAACTTTATCTAAGGTGTTAATTTGCTTGGCTTGAAGATAAGGAATGATGACGCTTTCCCCTAAATTAAACCCAGAAGGGTAGCGAGCGCCAGCATCAAATAACAAGGTGTGGTTTTGTGTTTGTACCACCTGAGACAG
>JABGOT010000079.1:4058-14538 GCA_018648985.1 Candidatus Ruthturnera sp. | reverse complement strand
GACAGCAGTACTGACAGCGACGCCATAAAAATTGTGCCAATAGGAATACAAACCCAGAAATCAAACCAATGTGTAGCCCAGAGATAACGCTTAAATGCGTGGTGTTGGTGGCTTTAAATATCGCCCAGTTCGAGTCTTTAATAAAAGATCGGTCACCAATAATTAGAGCGTTAATCACACCGCCAAAATCTAAGGGCTGTAAAAATGGTTGTAGTGAATAACGAAGTTTTTGTCTAAATCGATCAATCGAATTTACTTGGTTAGCCTCAATCAGCTGATTAGACTCTGAGGATCTGACATAGCCAGTTGCGTCAATCTGTTTGTAAAACAACCATTGTTCGTAATCAAATCCGCCCAAATTTTGGTAGCCATTATTACGCTTAAGTTTGAGTTGTAATTGCCAAGCATCACCTGTTTGTAAGTCGGGGTGATTTTTGCCATACCAAGAGAGCTTAACTCGGGCCTTAAAGGGAGAATTGACAGAAAAAATAAATTTGGTTTTATCAGTAGAAGATTCGGGCAAATCGGCAATTACTCCGGTTACGAGTATCGGTTGATTAAGGTAAACATCCTCTACATGAGTATTTAAGTTTTGAGTAGAAAACCAGCCCATCCAGGCAAAACCCAGTAAAAAAATCAAACCATTGATTGCCAGCGGTTTTTGGCGTTTAAACAGCGCTAAAATCGCTAAAAAACCACATAAAATTACCATCCACTCACCACTTGATATTTCAAGTGTATTTTTGAATGAAAATACACTGATACCAAGTAGAAAATTTAGGGCGTAAATCAGCATAAAAATCGACAATAAAATGGAGAGATGACTAGATTAAATAATTACTATTTTATGATAGTCTAATATTTCGTGAAACACTTGATTTGATACGTGGAACATAAAAAGTTATCCTCCATAGTGTGATAAAAGTAATAAATTAGTGTTTTCTAATATTATCATTTGGTGTGAATTTATATAAGTTATTGATTTTAAAGTAAAAATAATAAGTGTTTAGTTTTTATTCAAAACCATAGAAAACCGTAATATATCGGTGTTTTTCATGGATTTTGGTAAGATATTAACAGAGTTATCCACAGTTTTGTGAGTAACTCTATTGAGTGTTGATTTAACAAGGTTTTTCGTTATTTATAAAAATTTTTCACTGATGATTTCAATGATTTTTCGACCCAGCTTTTGTTTGCTATTTTTTGCCAGTTTTACATTGCTTTTTTGATCGATAAAAACCACGGCATTTTCGTCACTTTTAAAGCCTAAATCGGCATTTGAAACGTCATTTAGAATAATGGCATCACAGCCTTTGTTATTAAGCTTGTTTTGGGCATTTTCAAGTAGGTTTTGTGTCTCTGCGGCAAAACCAATGCAAATAGGTTTTTTGTCTAATTTACAAACCTCTTTTAAAATATCTTTGGTTGGGGTGAGTTCTATTGTTAATGTTTGGTTGGACTTCTTTATTTTGTGATTTTCAGGGTTTTTTATCGAATAATCACTCACCGCTGCGCAAGCAATAAAAATATCTTGGCCGTTGATATTTTTCATCACCGATTGATGCATTTTTTCAGCAGTTGTTGCTGAAATTATTTCTGCTTTTTGATTAAGCTCAACACTAACATTGCCAGCCACAAGAGTGACTTGTGCGCCAGCTTCAATACAAGCCTCTGCAAGTGCAGATCCCATCTTGCCGCTGGAATGGTTAGAAAGGTATCTAACTGGGTCAATGGCTTCAATGGTGGCGCCTAAGGTGATTAATACTTTTTTGCCACTCAGTTTGGTGGATTGAAACATTAGCCCTACTTGCTTGGCGATTTTATCTGACTCGGGTAATCGCCCTTCGCCAATATCGCCACAGGCTTGTACTCCGTGCTCAGGGTTGATGATTTGAATATCTCGCTGTACGAGCGTTGCTAAATTGGCCTGAACACTGATAGAAGCATACATTTGTTGGTTCATCGCCGGTGCAATTAAGATTGGGCAGTCACTGGCTAAAATCACGCTACTAAGTAAATCACAAGCCTTACCTGCCGCTATGTTTGAAATTGTATTGGCGCTGGCTGGTGCAATTAATAATGCATCTGCCCATTTGGCTAATTCAATATGCCCCATGGATAATTCAGCTTCCTTGTCCCATAAATTGTCATGAACTTTGTTTTTAGAAGTAGCTTGTAAAGACAGCTCAGTAATAAATTGTGCACCACCTTGGGTTAAGATAACGCGAACTTCGGCGCCTAAATCTTGTAAACGGCGCACAATATCAGGCGCCTTGTAAGCGGCAATTGAGCCACTAACGCCAAGCACAATATTTTTGTTGGTTAAATGACTCATGTTTTTATATTTGCAGTTATACGGATATCGTTACCCACCATTCTAATGTCACTGAGGTCGAGTTGAATCTTATTTTCCATGGTGTCAAGTGCTAAGGTTGCCATTGAGTTGGCATTACTACCCATTAGCAACGGTGCAGTATAAATGACAAGCTCGTCGACTAATTTTGCCTCAATCATAGCGCCAATCAAATTAGGCCCTGCTTCAAGTAAGACGGTATTGATGCCTTGTTTTCCTAGTTGTTTAAGTGCATCAGCTAGATCGATTTTTCCATTTTTAAGTATTTTGCTATTGCCAGGGTTGAGTAATAGGGTTGGCGCATCATCTGAAAAAATATTGAAGGTTTGATCTGTGATTTGTTGTTGGCTATCAATCACCACTCGTAAAGGCGTTACAGTAGATGTATCAAGTCGCACAGTCATTAAAGGATTGTCAGATAAAACGGTACCAGACCCGGTGACAATGGCTTGATTTTTAGCGCGTAAGTGTTGCACATCTGTTCTAGCAGCTTCACCCGTAATCCATTGGCTTTCACCAGAAGCCATGGCAGTTTTGCCATCAAGACTCATGGCGATTTTGCAAGTAACAAAAGGCAATCCTGTTTGCATGCGTTTAATAAAGCCACGATTAAGCGTTAAAGCTTCGGCTTCTAATAAACCAACACTGACTTTAATATTGGCTTCTTTTAACATAGCAAGACCTTGGCCACTGACCAATGGGTTCGGGTCTAGTGTAGCAATAACCACGTGTTTGACGCCTGCATTAATAATGGCTTGTGCACAGGGTGGTGTTTTTCCTTGATGTGAGCAAGGCTCTAAAGTCACATAAAGTGTGGCGCCATTAGCCTGATGGTTGATTTGCTCTAAAGCGTTGATTTCTGCGTGTGCTTCACCAAAGGTTTGGTGGTAGCCTTTGGCTATGATCCTATCGTCTTTAACCACCACGCAACCCACCATGGGATTGGCCTTAACGCCATCTCTACCTTGGCCGGCAAGCTTGAGTGCAAGCGACATGTAATGTGAGTCATTTTTTGAAAAAGTTACCACGATATTTCGGATATAATTGCTTAAAATTTTTTATATAAACTTAACCTTATTTTACCCAGGAGAAACAACGTGGATGAGAAGAAAAAACAAGCCCTAAAAGCAGCACTTGCACAGATTGATAAACAGTTTGGCAAGGGCTCAGTTATGTTTTTGGGTGACGAACAAGCCCAAGCAGATATCGAAGCGGTTTCTACGGGTAGTTTAAGTTTGGACATTGCGTTAGGTATCGGTGGCTTGCCACGTGGTCGTGTGGTTGAAATTTACGGCCCTGAATCTTCAGGTAAGACAACTTTAACCTTGCACGTGATTGCTGAGATGCAAAAGTTAGGCGGCACAGCGGCCTTTATCGATGCTGAGCATGCGCTTGACCCACAGTACGCTAGACGACTGGGCGTTAACACAGATGACTTGTTAATCTCGCAGCCAGATACTGGCGAGCAAGCCCTAGAAATTACTGATATGTTGGTGCGCTCAGGTGGCGTGGACATCGTGGTGATTGATTCAGTAGCAGCGCTTACACCAAAAGCAGAAATTGAAGGTGAAATGGGTGCTTCACACATGGGGTTACAAGCCAGGTTGATGTCACAAGCATTAAGAAAATTAACCTCAAACATCAAAAAAACCAACACCATGGTGATCTTTATTAACCAATTACGTATGAAAATTGGCGTTATGTTTGGCAACCCTGAAACAACAACAGGTGGTAATGCGCTGAAATTCTACGCTTCAGTGCGTTTAGATATTCGTCGTATTGGTGCAATCAAGAAGGGTGATGAAATCTTGGGTAACGAGACACGTGTTAAAGTATTAAAAAACAAAGTCGCTCCTCCGTTTAAGCAAGCTGAATTCCAAATTTTATACAACCAAGGTATTTCTCGTGAAAGTGAAATTATTGATTTGGGTGTTACTCATGGCTTTGTTGAAAAAGCCGGTGCTTGGTATAGCGTTGAAGGCGAAAGAATTGGCCAAGGTAAAGATAAAGCTAGAGACTATTTAAAAGAGCATGCAGAGTTAAGCCAAAGTATTGAAGGCAAGATTCGCGAAAAGTTAATGAGTGACGGTGACGACGCCGAGTAAAGAAAAATGTTATGCTGCTGCGATGCAGATGCTGGTTAGACGCGAACATTCTGTTGTTGAGCTCACACAAAAATTAACCAATAAAGATTTTGATCGTGCTGATATTGAACAAGCGCTTAATTTACTGATTGAACAAAATTACCAAAGCGATGAGCGCTTTGCGAGTGAATTTATCCAAATGCGCTTTAACCAAGGCAAAGGACCCATCAAAATAGCGGTTGACCTTAGGCAACGTGGCATCAACCATTTTGATTTATCAATGTATGATTTTTACGCCTTGGCTCAAAAAATAAGAGTGACTAAATATGGAAATGAAATCCCTAGTGACTACAAAGAGCAAGCCAAACAAAAGCGATTTTTACAATCCAGAGGCTTTGATTTTGAACAAATCAACCAAGCGTTCAGTCATGAATAAAATATTTACTCTGCATTCTCCGCTTTATATCAAATATCCTAATGGCGAAACACGTGTGATTGAGGAGATTTTCCAACATTCAGAAGGGGTCTTATATTTTGAATTGTTTTGGGAGAAAGACCCTGAATACAGTATTCATTTAATTGAAGGCGAGATTACAGGTGATGGCCCATGGCGAGTAGGTGAGTGTAGTTTTCATGTACTTGGGTGTAACCATACTCATCCACAAATGTGTGAAATGCATTCATTTTGGCAACAAGAACTCTTACAAAGGCCTGAGCAATTTAGAGCCAATGACGTGGTAGAAATTGCCTTAGAAAAAGGCGCGATTTTGCCTGAAGATTACCCTGTTAATGATGCACGGTACTACTAAGCCAACTCAAGCATACGATTTTAAAACCCGAGACATCAAGGTTTTAAAAAAGTTACTGCCGTATTTGTTAAAGATGCGCACTCGTGTGATTTGGGCAACCTTATTTTTAATTGCTGCTAAGTTAGCTAATGTTGCTGTTCCTGTTGTTTTAAAAGAGATTGTTGACTTACTAGATCAGACCAATGTACTAATGATTTTACCATTAGGCATGTTGTTCGCTTATGGTGCACTTCGATTGGCCAGCTCGTTGTTTAACGAGCTTAGAGACGCGATTTTTGCCAAGGTTCGTTATCACGCCATGCATCTAATTGCACTCGGCGTTTTTAAACATTTACATACGCTAGATTTATCATTTCATCTTGATCGACGTATTGGAGGTATTACTCGTGATATTGATCGAGGCACACAAAGTGTATCGACTTTATTGTCTATTTTTGTCTTTAACATCATTCCATCATTCTTTGAAATCTGCCTAGTGATTGGACTTTTATGGATAAATTACGATTCCTTCTTTGCGATAATTTCGCTTTTAACGGTTGTGTTTTATATTGCACTAACTTTAGCAATTACCACTTGGCGTATGAAGTATCGCTATCAAATGAATGACATGCAGTCTGAAGCCAACACCAATGCAGTAGACAGTTTGATTAATTACGAAACAGTTAAATATTTTAATCGTGAAGATTTTGAAGTTAATCGTTATGATAACACCATGGCGCGCTGGGAAGACGTTGCCACCAAGAGTTTTACCTCAATGACAGCGCTTAATTTTGTCCAAGGTGCGGTGATTGCTGTTGGCGTGACTGTTATTTTGATTACAGCGGCGCAAGGCGTAGTGGATCAAAATCTTAGCTTGGGTGATATGATTATGATCCAGGCTTTGCTATTACAGTTGTTTATGCCACTGGGTAGTTTAGGTATTGTTTACCGACAAATTAAACATAATTTTATTGACATGAATAACATGTTTAATTTACTCGAACAAACACCAAAAGTAAGTAACGATCAAGACACACCCGAGCTCAAGGTGGTGCAAGGCAAGGTTGAGTTTAATCAAGTGTCATTTGCTTACCCAGGTAAAGATAAAGTTTTAAAAGACATTAGTTTTAGTATTGAGCCGGGGCAAAAAGTCGCTATTGTGGGGCAGTCTGGCTCTGGAAAATCAACTTTGGCAAAGTTATTGTTCCGCTTTTATGATGTCAGCTCCGGTTCAATTTTGATCGATGGACAAGACATTAAATCTCATCAGCAGCACTCAGTGCAAAAAGCCATTGGTGTGGTGCCACAAGACACAGTCATGTTTAACGAAAGTATTTATTACAACATCGCTTATGGCAAGCAAGATGCCAGTATGCAAGAAGTGAAGCAAGCGGCTAAATTAAGCTTTATTGATGAGTTTATTGACCAGCTACCACAAGGATATGACACACTCGTCGGTGAGCGAGGACTTAAACTCTCAGGCGGTGAGAAGCAGCGCTTGGCGATTGCCAGGGTATTGTTAAAAAATCCACCGATTTTGATTTTTGATGAGGCGACTTCAGCGCTAGATTCTTATTCTGAAAAAATGGTACAAAAAGCATTAAACAGTTTGGCAGACCAGCACACTACTTTTGTTATCGCTCATCGCTTATCAACCATTAAAGATGCTGATAAAATCATCGTGCTTGGTGATGGTGCAATTGTTGAAAGTGGCACACACGAAGCATTACTATCAAGCGGTGGTAAATACGCACAGCTTTGGCAATTACAATCTAAAGACACCTCAAAACAACAATGATGAAATTTACATTAAATAATACTGATCAAAAAGCCCGTCGTGGCCAAATATCTTTTGAACGTGGCAAGGTTGAAACACCTGCTTTTATGCCTGTTGGTACTTATGGTACAGTTAAAGGAATGACGCCCGAAGAGGTGCATGAGACTGGCGCCCAAATTGTTTTGGGTAATACTTTTCATTTAGACATTACGCCAGGCACCGAGGTAATTGAAGCGCATGGCGACTTGCATGATTTTATGCATTGGCAAGGGCCAATACTAACTGACTCTGGTGGATTTCAGGTTTTCAGTTTGGGCGATATGCGCAAGATTAGCGAAAAAGGCGTAGATTTTCGTTCACCTAAAAATGGCGATAAAATTTTCATGGGGCCAGAAGAATCCATGCAAATACAAAAAAAATTAGGCTCCGACATTGTCATGATTTTTGACGAATGTACGCCGTACCCAGCTGATAAGGCCACAGCAGATCAATCAATGCAGTTGTCTCTGCGCTGGGCTAAGCGTTCAAAAGCAGAGCATGAAAAACTAGATAATAAAAATGCTTTATTTGGTATTGTGCAAGGTGGTATGTATGAAGATCTACGTAGTGAATCTGCCAAGGCATTAATTGAAATTGGGTTTGATGGTTATGCGATTGGCGGTTTAAGTGTTGGCGAGCCAAAAGAAGAAATGATTAAGGTATTGGATTATTTACCAGAGCAGTTGCCTGATGATAAGCCACGATATTTAATGGGTGTGGGCACACCTAAAGATTTAGTTGAAGCGGTTGAGCGTGGTATTGATATGTTTGATTGCGTTATGCCAACACGTAATGCACGTAATGGCTATTTGTTCACTTCAGTTGGTATTGTCAAAATTCGAAATGCGCAATATAAATTAGACACAAAACCACTGGATGAAAACTGTGATTGCTACACTTGTCAAAATTATTCTCGTTCGTACTTACACCATTTGCAACGTAAAAATGAAATCTTAGGTGCTCGCCTAGCTACTGTTCATAATTTGTATTACTATCAAGATTTAATGGCACAAATGCGTGATGCTATTGAGCATAACGCCTTTGCAGAATTTAAACAAAAATTTTATACTCTGCAGGATGGCGCGTAGGTGGATAAACGATTATTGTTTTTCGTCGATGAAGGCGGGTTCGATGATTTCACCCCGTTATTTGTTGGTTTAGGTTTTAGAGTTGATTTTGAAGATTCTCAAAGAAAAGCCGTTAAGTTAGCCAAGAAAAATAGCTATCAAGTCTTGGTGGCTGAGTTTAGTCACAACCCTGAATTTCGTGATCGAGTAAGTAATATTGAATCTTTATTGGCCACTTTGGAGAGCCACTCTCCTGAAGTTAAAATCATTATCTTATATGATGAGGTTAACCAGCCACAGCTTGATCAGCTTAAACAGCGCTATAGAATGGATGTAACACTAACTTTTCCAGTTGGTGAAAAAACGATTAAAGACTGTATTAGTGTGTAGTTTGTTTTTTAAAATAGACATCTAACACTTCTCTAGCGAGTGGTGCTGCTTTAGAGCTACCACTGCCTGCATTTTCTACAATCACCGAGATGGCAATTTTTGGATTTTCAACGGGTGCAAATCCGGTAAACAGTGCGTGATCTCTAAGGCGCTCATCTAGGTTGGCAGCAATGTATTGTTCTTCAGCATCTAGGCCAAATACTTGCGCCGTACCAGTCTTACCTGCTAGGGTGTAGGTTAGCCCTTTATTTAGCTTTCTAGCAGTGCCTTTGGGGGCGTAAACAGTTTGTTTCATGCCCTCAATAACATCTTCCCAGTTGTGAATATTTTTGATGGGTATTTGTCGGTGAAGACCTTTGTCAACTTCTTCAATCACTTGGTTAGATGATTGAATATTCTTGAGTATTTTTGGCTGGTAGATTACACCCTTGTTCGCTAAAGCCGCTGTAGCAACTGCAAGTTGCAAGGGGCTACTGGTCATAAAGCCTTGTCCAATACCAGCAATGAGCGTTTCCCCTCTATACCAGGGCTCATCTCTGTTGATTTTTTTCCAAGATTTTGAAGGCAAAATACCGCCACGCTCACCTGGGATGTCAACACCTGTTTTTTCACCAAAGCTAAAGTGTTTTAAATTGTCATGCAATGCATCGATACCCATTTTATTGGCTAAGTCATAAAAAAACACATCACAAGATTGGGCGATTGAATCCTTAACATCGACCACACCATGGCCACTACGTTTCCAGTCATTGAATTTTCGTTTTACGTTAGGGAGCTTGTAATAACCAGGGCAAAAAGTTTTACTATGACTGGTAATGGTGTTACCCTCAAGCCCCGCTAAGGCAACCATAGGCTTAACAGTAGAGCCCGGCGGATACAAGCCCTGAATAGCACGATTGAGTTGTGGGATGTCTTTAGAGGTTTGTAGTAGTTTATAGTTGGCGTGAGAAATGCCATTAACAAACCAATTAGGGTTGTAAATTGGAGTACTTACCATGGTGAGTACTTCGCCATTAGTTACATCAACCACAACAATTGATCCACGTTTACCTTCAAGCAATGATTCTGCTTTTTGTTGCATATCCAAATCAATACTTAAGTATAAATCTTTACCATTTTCTGCTGCTTGAATAATTTGTGTATCAATCACACGGCCAGTGACGTTTCTCTCGATTTGTTTTTTTCCACTTTTCCCGTGTAATAGAACTTCATATTGTTTTTCAATACCGGTTTTTCCAACAAAAGAGGTGCCAAGATAATTTTGCTTATCATAAAAGGATTTATCTTTTTTATTCATTCTGGAAACATAGCCAGCTACGTGAACACTGGAGCCGTCATGAGGGTAGATTCGATGAAAGTAGGGCTCTACATCCACGCCGATAAATTTATTACTAACTAAAAATTCAGCCACCTGCTGCTCACCAAGGTTGTGTTTAAGTGGAATATTATGGAATTTTTTGTAGCGTTTTTTGTTTTTGTAAAACAGTTTAATATCGTCCTCATCAATAAAGCCTGATTGCTTGAGTGATTGCAGCATTTTGGCAATGTTTTTGGTTTTTTCAGGGGTAAGCGTGAGCTTGTATGAGAGTTGATTGGTGGCAATAATTCTCCCATCTCGGTCAAATATTTTTCCACGAGTGGGGGTGATGGGTAAAGTACGCATTTGATTGCCCAATGCCTCTTCTGCATAATAATCGTGATTACTAATTTGTAAGTTATAAAGCCTAAGAATTAGCACCGATGTGATAACCAGAATAAACAAGAAAGCCATTAGCACTCTACTTGAGAAAATTTTATTTTCTAGTGCAATGTTACTAATCTTTTCCATGAGTGTATTTTTATTGGTGCTTGCACTTTGACAGTGCTAACTTGACCAAAGGCCAAAATAACGCACCTGTTAAAGGTGCAAATAATAAATAATAACTAAAATTAAACCCTTGGATTAAAGTGTGCACTAATAAGAACAGGCCTAGATAAATACT